>CAJUJW010000010.1 GCA_910586735.1 uncultured Oscillibacter sp.
TCTCACGTTTGCCCTCATTGCCATCCTCATCAGAAGATTTTAAACAGGCTCTTACAGAAAGACCCGGTCCGACAAATCCCAAAAACTTGCATAAACCGGGCGGGGCCGAGGAATAACACTTGATAATTCTCCGCGGGAATGATACAATGCAGATGATTCGGCGGAGGCGGGGGCCGTCAGGGCTCTCAAAAGCCGTCTGCCAATACGAAGTTTAGGAAAAGGCGGGGATGAAGGTGTCGATTTTTGATCGTTTGGTCTCAAAAGAGACGGGCGAGCAGGAAAGAAAATCTTTTCATTCCACACCTTACAGGAGGATGTTCTCAGAGCTGGAGGAAAGCGGCGCGGAGGTGAAGGAGCAGTATCCCGAAGACGCGAAAACCGTGGAGGCGTTCGTCTGGGCTCTGAAGGAGGCGTGCAGGGCCCGGCGGAAAAGGGCCCTGGACGGCGTGATGCCGCCCATCAAGGCGGAGGCGAAGTTTTTCCTGTCGGGGGACCGGATGAACGCCTACGCGTGCCTGCTTCCGCCGGAGAACGGCGGGGAGGGGATCGGCTTGGAGGAGTTCCTGGGCGATCTGCGCTACGAGGGCGTCTGCCACGGCGTTCTGGAGGAAGTCATCCGGCGGGAATTCGAATTCGGCTATCTTCACATCTTCCCTGTGGCCCAGGGGAAGCCGCCCCAGGCGGGGGAGGACGGCAAGGTGACCGAGCTCTTCCAGCGGCGCAAGAACATGCGCCTGGAGGTCCAGAATGGAAGCGAAGCGGATTTCCGGCAGGATGTCCAGCTCCAGCCCATTCGGAAGGGGGCGGTCATCTGCCTGATACGGCCCCCGAAGGCCGGAACAGATGGAATGGACGTTACGGGACAGGTGCTTTACCCGCCTGAGGCGGTCAGCGCCCCGGTGCCCCAGGGGAAGAACACGGAGATCGGCAGGGGCGGCCAGGCGCTTATAGCCAGCGAGGACGGAATCCTCTATATGGAGGACGGCCTGTTCTGCATCCACGCGCAGAAAATCATAGACGGCGATTTAGACCAGTTCCAGGGGGCGCTCCAGATTTCCGGCAACCTCTACATAGGCGGAAACGTGGACGGCGGCGTGGAGATTGAGGCCTCCGGGGAGATTGTCATCAACGGAAAAGTGGGGGAGGCCCGGATTATGTCCACGGGCGGGACCATCCGTGTCCAGCAGGGCGTGTATGGAACCGAGGGAAGGACCTTTTTGAGCGCGGCGATACAGCTCCAGGCCCCCGTGGTGGAGCGGGCGGAAATCAACGCCGGAACCAGCGTGATCGCGGAGACAATCTCCAACAGCGATGTCCGCTGCGGCGGCACGGTCTATGTCATGAGCGGGCGGGGGATGATTGTAAACAGCCGGATCCGGGCGGGGGACAGCGTCATGTGCCTGCGGATCGGAAACCTGGCCGGGGGCCGCAGCCGGTTTTCGGTGGGCTATCCGCCGGACGTTCCCGATTCCTGGAAACGGATAAAGGAGGAGCTGGCAAGCGCCCAGGCCACGCTTGAAAAGCTGTGGGATCCCATCACCAGCCTGCGGAGGAAGGGAAGCCGAATCTCGGAGACGGAGAAGGCCCTGCTGGATCAGCTTGTGGAGCAGCGGGAGCTCTATATGAAAAAGCGGGAGACGCTGGCGGCGCAGTTGAAAACGGTGAACATGGCGCTGAACAAAAGGAGCAAGGGTCGAATCCGGTGTGAGAAGCTGTATCCCACTTTGGAGGTCCAGATTGGCAGACTGACGGAGGAGGTCATTACGATAGAGGAAAACTGTAATATTCATGTGGAGGAGAATAAAATCTTCCTGGAGTAAATAAGGAGAGACAGGGAGAAATCCTCCGCCGCGGGGGTTTGCGCTTCCGTTTTCTGTGATGTAATACGCCGCCAGGGTCCCGGCATTGCCGGGACCCTGGCGGCGTTTTGGCAGATTGATAAAATGGCGGACAGGATTTTCGCGGCTTCTTTCAGTCCTCCTTCGCCCCCGGGTACTCCGTACACAGCAGACGGTAGGGCGCTTCGTCCTCCTCAATCTCCGGGAAGCGGCCCAGCGGCTCATAAAACCGGTTGTCGTTTTCGTCGTCGTTGCACATGGAGACCTCTCCCAGGAGCACCGGGCCGGTCCCGGGGACCACCTCGAAATCGTGGTAGAGATAGGGGTATATGGAGATGCTCTCGCCGGGGTTCAGCCGGACCTGGGTCCCCGCCGGGACGAAGCAGGCGCGGCCGTCTTTATAAATCTGGACCTGGGCGGCGTCAAAAGTCTCGTCCGGCGCGGAACGGTAGACCCGGATCAGGACGGAACCGCCGCCCCGGTTGATGATGTCCTCCATCTTGTTCCAGTGGAAGTGCATGGGGGAGTATTGGCCCTCCTCCAGCATCAAGAGCTTTTCCGCGTAGGGCTTGGGATACCGGTCCGGCGCTTTCACATTGCCGTTGCGCAGGGTGATGAGGGTGAAGCCCGTTTTGAGAAAGTTCCCCGTCCCGTAGTCGGTGATGTCCCAGCCCAGCAGGTTGTGTCGAATCTCGTCGTACTCCGGGCCCTTGTCCGCCCAGTCCTGGGGCGTCCAGCCGCAGAAGGGCGGCAGGCAAAAGCCGTGTTCCGCCGCCAGCTGCTCCATGCGCCGGATGGCCCGGTTGATTTCAGATCGTTTCATGCAGTCCTCCCCGTTTTCAAAATTCACTTCCAGTATAGCACATCCCGGAGGCGGCGCGCTACTCTATATCGTCTTTTTTCGGCGGCGGGGAAAACCTCAGGTTCTTCAGGGCGATGTAGACGCCCTCTTCGTCGTTGGTTGCCGTTACGCAGTCCGCCGCCGCTTTGACCTCCTCCGGCGCGTTGCCCATGGCGATGCCAAGCCCCGCGTAGCGGATCATCTCCAGGTCCACAAAGTGGTCCCCGCAGGCGACCATTTCCTCCCGCCGGAGGTGATAGCGCTCCTGGAGCGTCTGCATGGCGGTGCGCTTGGACACGCCCCTTTTCAGCACCTCCAGATACGTGGAGCCGGAACAGAGCAGTTCCACCTCCGGGAACAGGGGCGCCGCCTCCTTTTGAAGGCGCAGAATCTGCCCGGGCGCGCCGACGCACAGCAGTTTATGGACGTGATCCATGGCCTGGGAGGCCGACTCCAGGTTCCCGGACAGGGGCCGGCACTGGATGATGTCCGCCTCCCGCCGGATGACGGGATTTTTGGCGTCGTCCACCAGCCAGACGCTGTAAAGATAGGTGCTGGTGATGAGGTCCGGGAAACGCTCGTCCACAAAGCGCTTGAACCGGACGGCGGTCCGCGTGTCAATCCCCGCGTCCCACAGGATGGAGCGGTCCCTGTCCAAAATCAGGCTGCCGCCGTAGCAGACAATGGGGCTGTGCAGCTCCGCCTGCCGGACCACGAACTCCACGCCGTCGGGGTAGCGGGCGGAACAGAGGATGACGGGAATCCCCCGCTTTTCCAGGCGGTTCAAAAGCCGCTTTGTGTTGGGTGAAATGTTGTGGCCGGAATCCAGCAGTGTCCCGTCGATGTCCAGAAACACAATGGAATAGGTCTGCCACATAAGCTCAGCCCTCCAATCCGCGCTGTTGTTACAGGTTCTCCTCGAAGAAATCCCGGAGAGCGGCGCGGGCCGCCTCCTCCGAGTCGCCTTCGGCGGTGACGGTGACCTGGTCGCCCTTTTTGATGCCCAGGTTCATCAGCTTCATCAGCTGGGTGGCCTTGACGGTTTTGTCCCCCTTGGTCACGGTGACCACGGTGTCCGGGAAGGACCTGGCCAGCTTGCTCAAAAGCCCGGCGGGCCGGGCGTGAATGCCCAGCTCGTCCTCGATGGTGTAGGTAAACGCTTTCAAAGTTCAACGCCTCTTTTGTCGAAGTATTACCGGAGGGATTCCAGAATCCGCTCCACGTTGCGGTGGCCGTTGCGGATGCTCAGGTCCACCAGGAAGGTCAGCCCCAGGCTCACAGCACCGGCTACTGCCGGGACGACGCCCAGAATCAGCCAGCCCTCCGTCTGGAACCCGAACACCGCCAGGGCCGCCAGGGAGGCCGTCAGCAGGAACAAAAACCGCCGCCAGCCGCCGATTTTCGCCAGGGCCTCTTTTTGCTTCCGCGCCTCGTCCAGCGCCAGTTCTCTGCTCAGCATGAGGTGGTCCTCCTTAGGTTCAAGTTTGATTTGAGGCCGTTCCCGCCTCCCCGCCGCGGGCTAGGGGATCCGCGGCGGGGAGAGAACGGCGTGAAGAGAGGAGAGGGATCAGGTATCGAAAAGAGAGGAATCAGTAAGCCAGTCTCGGGTCGAAGAAACCCAGGAGCACGCCCACAAAGGCCACGGCCACCAGAATCAGCATGACCACAACGGGGCTCAGGCGCTTCTTGCTGAGGAGATACCAGCAGATCAGCACGAAGACGGCGCTGAGGATGGAGGGATACACGTCGTTCAGGGTCTTCTGGAGGTCCACGATGACGCTTCCGTCGCTGCCCAGCATCTGGAAGGAGGTGGAGATGTTGATCCAGCTGGCCGTCACGCCTCCGATGACCATGGTGCCCAGCATGATGATGGAGTCCCGGATGGCGTTGGCTTTTTCGCCGACCAATATCTCCACAGCCTTGCCGCCCAGCTCATAGCCCTTGAAGTACATGAAGCGCATGATGAGGAACATGCCGATGTTCCACACCAAGATGTAGAAAATCGCGCCCAGGGGGGATCCGCCGCCGGAGAGGCCAAGGGCGATGCCCAGCAGGATGGGAAGCAGGGTGCCCACCACCAGGGAGTCGCCGATGCCCGCCAAGGGACCCATGAGGCCCGCCCGGATGCCGTTGATGGTCTCGTCGTCCACGGGTTCCCCGTTGGCCCGGGCCTCCTCCATACCGGCGGTGATGCCCACCACGATGGAGCCCACCTGGGGCTCGGTGTTGAAGAAGGTAGAGTAGGTGAGGACCTTTTCCGTCTGCTCCTCGTTGGTGTCATAGAGCTCCTGGACAATGGGGAGCATGGCGGTCATGTAGCCGAAGGTCTGCATGTGCTCCTGGGAGAAGCAGGTCAGGTGGCCGTAGAACCAGTTGAGGAACGATTTGTTCAGTGCCTTTTTCGAGAGCTTTTTCATGGTCAAATATCCTCCTCATCGTCGTCTCCCGCGCCGATGGCGGCGGCGGCGGGCCGCAGGGCCAGGCAGCGGATGTTGTAGTTGATGATGGCGAAGAAGCCGCCCACAATGGCGCATCCGATCAGGTTCAGGTGCATGCAGGCGCAGAGGGTGAACCCGAAGAAGAAGGTCAGGAAGTCCACGGGCTTGGACACCACCTGCTTCAGCAGGATGGCCACGCCCACGGCGGGAAGCAGAGAGCCCACGGTGAAGAGCGTCTTCATGGCCAGCCCGTCCATGGGCAGGTAGTCCTTGATGAGCTGGACCATACTGGAGCCGAAGTAGCACATGATGAAGGTGGGGATGAAGGAGCAGAGGAAGTGGGAGATCCAGGGGAGGACCATGTCAACCAGATACAGCTTTTTCAGCTGGCCCCGCTTGACCCACTCCAGGCCCATGTGCTGCCAGACCAGGTTGATGGTGGCGGTGCCGTAGAAGAGGACGGTTCCCACGGTGCCCACGGTGGCGGCCATGGAGACCGCGAAGCCCTGGGCCTCGGCGGTGGCGGGGTCCAGCCCCACGGAGGAGACGTACAGCATGGCAAGGGGAATGCCGATGTAGGAGATGGAGCGCACGTCGGCGGACACGGTGCCGCCGGGGGTCACCAGGGCGATGTACACAATCTGCACCGCAGCGCCCAGCATGATGCCCATGGGGACATTCCCCAGAACCAGGCCGCAGACCAGGCCGCCGATGAGGGGGCGGCCCAGGGTGTAGTTTCCGAAGGTGGTGCCGCCCAGGCCCGGCATGGAGGATAGACAAGCGCACAGCCCAAGGATGGCGGCCTGCACAACATTGATTGTCATAACAAGTGTTTCCTTTCTGAATTTTAGATTTGCCCCTACGGGTATGTTCAGCCGTTGAAACCGAACTGGCCCCGGAACTTCTTCCAGTTTCCGATGGCGGCCTCCTTGATGAGGGCGAACTCGATGTTGTATCCCGCCTTCATCAGCTTTTCAAAAGCCTCGGCCTCCTCCTGGGTGATGGACTGGTTGTTTCCCAGCTTCACCGCGCCGGGGCGGTCGTTGCAGGGGCCCACGCAGATGTCCTTGACGCCGGGGTCAAAGGGCTGGTCCAGCAGGACCTTAGCCATGTCCACCGGGTTCTTGGCGATGAGGAAATACTGATCCTGGCTGGCCAGGACCTTCTCCTTCTTGGCCTGCCAGTCCGCCAGGGTCCAGACGAAGGTCTTTTTGTCGCTGGCGTTTTTGTAGGCGGCTTTCAGCACCGGGGTTTCGGCGGCCTTGTCGTTGACGGCAATCAGGCCGGTGCAGGGGTACTCCAGGGACCAGCGGGTGCAGGTCTGGCCGTGGATCATGCGGTCGTCGATTCGGATAAAGCTGATCATGATTTCTTCCTCCTAAAAATTTAATTCAGATTTCGTCTTCACTGTCCGCGTTGGTATTGAACTGCTTGACTTCCTCCACGGCGCCGGCCTTCATGGCCTCCGCCACCTCGTCCAGGGGGTCGTCCTCCCCCTCGATGGCCGCCACGGCCATGGGGAGGTTCATGCCGCCCACCGCCCGGACGTTTGCGAGGCCCGGACCCTCTGCCAGCACCGCCATGGCGGTGGTCAGGGGGGACCCGTTCACCAGGTCCGCCAGGACCAGGACCTCGTCCTCCGCCGTGATGGGGGCGGTGACCTGCCGGACCTGCTCCTGGAAGGCGGGAAGCGCGCAGCCGTCCCGGAAAGAGACCTGGAGCACGTCGTCCCGCTTTCCCATCAGCATCCCCAGTGCCTCCGTCAATCCCGAGGCAAAGCCGCCGTGGCTGACAATCAAATGATACCGCATATTGCCCTCTTCCTTTCTGTCGTGTCGTTCAGGATGGTTACATCTTAACGAAAATTTCTCCCCCGCGCACCTGAGCTTTGTCACAACTTCCCTATGACATTTGTCATGAATTCACGGTTTGTTCAAAGTCGATTGACAGTTCTTAAAAATGAGACCCTTGTTTTTTAGCTAAAATGCGCATAGAAAAAGCCTGGACGGAAACCGGGGCTCCGGTTCCGCACAGGCTTTCAGTCTTCGATATGAGCATTGTCACTGGTTCAAAAAGACGTTGATCTCCCTCTGGGCAATCAGCATCCGGCTCTGCTGGTCCCCGGCCTCCGCCGCGGCGCTCTCCGCCATCATCATGGCCTGGGCGCTGCGGGCAAAGCGGGGGGCCGTCACGGCGGTGCTCATAATCTCCCGGATAATCTCCGCCGAGAAGCCGCCGGGCAGGTCCGGGGCCGCCAGGGCCCCGCCGTTCTCCGCCACCCGCCGCACGGGTGAAATCCCGTGGGAGTAGGTGTACAGCCGGCTCTGAACCGTCTCGTCCCAGGAGAGGAGCTTGGCCAGCTCCCAGGCCAGGGCCTGGTGTTCACTCCGGGCGGAGACGCCCAGGAGCATGGTGTGAAGCTCCGACACGTTGCCTCCATCGGGCCCGGCGGGCATGCACACGCAGTCCCACTCAAAGCCGGTGTATTTCCGCACCCGCCAGGGGTAGGGCTGGTAGGCCCGGTACTCCGAAAACAGGAAGGGCCGGAAGGCCACACGGCCCAGGTCGAAGTCCCGGGCCGTGACGGCGTAGCCCCCGTTCAGCGCCTCCAGACGCCCGGCGAACTGAACCGCCGCCTGTACCCGCTCGTCGGCCAGGTAACAGGCCGTCCCATCCTCGGAGAACAGGCTGGCCCCGTTGGCGTAGAGGGCGTTCTGCCAGGTGTAGCCATAGACGCCGAAGGTCCGGCTGTCCAGGTCCGTCACTTGGGCGCAGACCTCGTAAAAATCCTCCCAGGTCCAGCGGTTGTCCGGCAGGGGAATCCCCCGGCTCTCCAGCAGGGTCTTGTTGACAAACATGATGGTGGGCACGCTCTCCTGGGGCAGGGCGTACTGCTTCCCCCCCAGCCGCCCCGCCCGAAGGCAGGGCTCGTAGTACCCGGCGGCGTCAAACTCCGGGTCGGCGTCCATGAAGCCGTCCAGCTCCGCCAGGGCCCCGGCGGAGGCCAGGAGGTTGAAGTCCTCCGGCAGGACAAAATAGAGGTCCGGTTCCGTCCCCTTTAAAAGCCGTTCCGCCAGCCACTCGCTGTAGGAGTCCGTGGGGATGCCGCTGACGTACTCCACCCGGACGCCGGGGTGGGCCTCCTGAAACAGGGCGATGGCGTCGTCCAGAATCTGGTAGCAGTCCCCGTTGGGGGTCTGCCAGTAGCTGCCAGCGTAAACGCCCACGGTCAGAACCGGTTCCCGCCGGGCCGCCAGCCCCCAAAGCAGTCCCCCGGCCAGCAGTACGGCGGCCAGGGCCGCGATTCCCAGGCGGCGCCTCATGAGAACATCCCCTGGTTCACCGCGCCGGTCTGCACGGCCCAGATGGCCAGCTGGGTCCGGTCCCGCAGGTCCAGCTTGCTTAAAATGCCGCTGATGGCGTTGCGGACTGTCCCCTCGGAGAGGCACAGCTCCCCAGCAATCTCCTTGTTAGACAGGCCCCGGCCCACCGCCCGGATCACCTGCCGCTCGCTCTTGCTCAGCTCCGCCTCACCCCGCTGGTCCACCTGGAGGGAGGCGGCCCCCTTGGCCATGTTGGAGAACTGCTGAATGGCCTTGCTGGCGATCTCCGGGTTCAGCATGGCCCCGCCCTCGTGGACGATCTGGATGGCCCTGGACAGCTCGGAGACGCTGCTGCCCTTGAGGAGATAGCCGCTGGCCCCGTTTTTCAGGGCCCCGAAGACGTACTCGTCGTCGTCAAAGGTGGTCAGCACGACGACCTTCATCTGGGGCCACCGCTCCTTGAAGAGCCGGGCGCCCTCGACGCCGTCCATGCCGGGCATGCGGATGTCCATGAGCACCACGTCCGGGCGGCAGGCGGCGGCGCTTTTCAGGGCCTCCTGGACGCCGGAGGCTGCGCCGGCCACCTCAATGCCGGGGCTGACGCTGAGAACCACCTTCAGGCTCTCCCGGAACAGCTCCTGGTCGTCCACAATCAAGACTCGGATCATACCTCTTCCTCCTTCTCCCGGATGGGCAGACTTACCACAAGGTAAAAGCCCCGCTCTCCGTCCTCCTCCAGCGCCTCCCGGTTTCCAAAGGTCAGGGAGCCCCCCAGAAGCTCCAGCCGTTCCCGCATGTGCCGCAGGCCGAAGCCCTCCTTCACATCCTCCCCGCCGCCCAGGCCGTTGTCCCGCACGTCGATGGTCAGGAGGTTGTCCCGCCGGGTCAGGGAAATATGGATCTCCGTGGCGTGGCCGTGGCGGACGGCGTTGGTCATGCTCTCCTGGAGAACGCGGTACAGCGTGTCCTCCTCGTCCTGGGCAAAGGCCAGGGGCCCGGCCTGCTGGTCGTAGAGGACCTCCGCCGAGGTGGTGGCCTTGAAGTTGGAAATCATGGCCTCCAGGGCCTCCTCCAGAGAGGTGTTCTCCAGGGCGTCGGGCCGCAGGGCCTTGATGGACCTGCGCACGTCGTTGAGCCCGTCCCGGGCCGCCTGGGCCACCACCTGGATGCGCTTTTTCGCCTCCTCCGGCGCGGCGTCGAAGAGGGCGAGGCCCGCGTCGGAGCCCATGATGATGCCCGTCAGCGTGTGGCCCAGGGTGTCGTGAATCTCACGGGCCAGGCGGTTCCGCTCCCGGACCTCCGTCATGCGCTCCAGCTCAAAGGCGTAGTCCCGGAGGCGGTCGTTGGCCTGGTTCAGCTGCTTGTTCAGCTTCCGTATGCGGCTGTTCTCCGCCTTCTGGCCGGTGAACAGAAGAATCATAAAGAGGACGAACAGAAGTACGTTCAGGCAGACCAGCAGACTCTCCGTCCCGGCGAAGAGGCTGCGGACCGTCTGGTTGTAGTAGTCCAGATAGGCGCTGAAGGCGACGCGCCCCGTGAGGGGATACAGGATTTCGTAGCGCCCGAAGGAGAACAGCAGAATCAGCGCCGCCGTGAAGCAGACGCGGTAAAAGCTGTTGCGCACATAGTGGACCAGGTCCGCCAGCACCAGCAGAGCCGCGCCGCTGTAGTAGAAATTCAAGGAGGCGGTGACGCCCAGGCACAGCAGAATCTCCACCAGGCAGACCAGCAGGCGGACCTCGAAGCGCTCAATGCTCCAGCGGGTCTTCCCAAAGCTGACGGCGCAGAGGAGCAGATACTGCCCCAGGGCCCACAGGGGCATTCGCCAGGGCGGCGGGGGAATCTGCCCGGCGGAGGACAGGAACTGATAAGCGCCGAAGGAGCCGCAGACCCGCAGAGTCGTGGCCAGACAGACCAGGGAGTAGAACAGGATAATCGCCAGATTCAAGGCGAACATCAGCCGGGAGAGGCTGGATAAGGTTTTCTCGTTGTCCATCACTGCCACCCGTCCGTTCCGTACCGGCGCACATTGTCCGCCGTCAGCAGTTCCACCGGCACGATAATTTCCTTTTGGTCACAGCCGCCCTCCAGGGCCCTGTAGCCCTGGGCCGCCGCCTCTCCGGCGATGCGGGTGGGGAACTGGGCGCAGGTGGCGGTCATGAGCCCGTCGCTGACCAGGGCCTTGGCCTCCGGGGAACCGTCCACGCTGTAGATAAGGAAGCGTCCGCTGAGCCCCGCCCCCTCGATGGCGGCGAGCCCGCCGAAGGCGCTGGGGTCGTTGAGGGCCATGAGCACATCCGCCTCCGGGGCCTGACGGAGGAGCGCCTCCATCACCGGCATGGCGTTTTCAATCTGCCCGTCGGACTCGCCGGAGGCCAGAATGACAAAGCCCTCCCGTCCCGCGATGGCGTCCCGGAAGCCCTGAATGCGCTCCACGCCGGAGCTGGCGGAGATGTGCTCCAGCAGGATGATGTTGGCGCTGTCCCTTACGGACATCAGATGTTCCGCGCAGAGGACCCCCGCCTGGTAATTGTCCGAGAGGACGGAACAGGCGGCCAGTTCGGCGTCCCGTACCGGCGCGTCCACCACAATGACCGGCACCCCGGCCTCCGCCGCGGCCTCCAGCCCCGCCCGGGCGGTGTCCCACTCCACGGGGGTCAGGAAAATCACCTGGGCCCCGGCGGCGATGAGCTCCCGAATCTCCTCATTCTGGCGGTCCTGGTCCATGGCGGCGTCCCGAGTCAGCAGGATGTCCCCGTTGGCCTCGATCTCCGAGCGGAGGCAGTTGTCCAGAACCTGGTAATAGGGGTTGTTCATGGTCATGTAGGTAGCGCCGAAGACCCGCCGGTTCTCCGTCTGCCGGGCGGAGAGGTCGCCGGGGTAGAGGAGCAGGAGGTAGAAAACCGCCGCCGTCAGCGCCAGGATCAAGAGCATCCCGGCGGCCTCCAGCAGCCGCTTGGGTTCTTTCCACATAAGCAGGCCCCCCTTAAAAGGTTCAGCCCCCCGGACTGGGGCGGACAGCGGTTTGGATTGGGCGTCGAAAAAGGGAATTGACTTGAGTATACCATACTCGCTCGGTTTTGTCATCTGTGGAAAAGGGGTTGTTCCTATGCGGTGCTGCCGATAGGGGAATAATTGACAATGGAGAATTGATAATGGACAATGAATGAAGTGTGTTGGGGACAGGTTTCATCCCCCGAAACCATGGCAGGCCCGGAGGAATGGCCCGCACCCCTGTGCAGGTCATTTCCTCCGGGCCCACCCTTCTATCGGCAGAACACTTTTTCATTTCCACCCCTCAAAACCGCCCCGGGACATCCCCATCTCCCCGCAGCATCACATTGGCAATAAACACGCCGCCCTCATGCAGGAACCGGCAGTAGCCCCCGCCCTTCTCCGCGATGTGGGCCACGGACTGGAGGCCCAGGCCCGCCCCGGGGCGCTTGGTGGACAACAGCGCGCCCTCCCGCTCCTCCAGCGGGCCGCCGTAGGCGTTCTCCACCGTGATCAGCACCAGGTTGTCCCCGTGGAGGGCCGCCCGCAGGAGGATATACCGCCCCTTCTCCAGCTTCCGGCTGGCCTCCAGGGCGTTCTCCAGCAGGTTTTGCAGCACTACGCACACGTCCATCTCCGGCACGGGCAGCGCCGGGGGCAGGTCCAGCCGGCAGGTGAAGGGCACGCCGCTTTGGCGGCTCAGGGCCGAGTAGCGGCCCGCCACGCCGTCCACCGCCTGGTTCTCGCACAGGTTCAGCTCGTCGGCGGGAACGTCGGCGGCGGCCTCCGAGAGATAGCGCCGCAGATCCTCCCAGGCCCCCCGGTCCGCCAGGGCGGAGAGGGTGGCGAAGTGGTGCCGCAGGTCGTGCCGGGCCCGGCGGGTCTCGTCGATGGCGGAGCGCAGGGTCTCGTACTGAGCGGTCTGCATCTGGAGAAACTGGTTCTCCCGCCGCAGGCCGGCGTTGGCGTTCAGCTCCTGGGCCATCAGGTAAAACAGCAGGTAAAACAGGTGCAGCAGACCCAGCGTCAGAAGGGACAGGACAAGGTAAATGGTAAGTAGCCGCCCGTTCAGCAGATTCTCCCCCCGCTCGGGGAGGATCAGCAGATTGAAGAGGAAAAACACCACCGGCAGAATCCAGAAGACATACCAGGTGCGGACCATCATTTCCTCCCGCAGCAGTCTTCGCACGGCGTGGGCGGCGGGATACGAGACCAGGGCCGCCTCGGCGCAGCACAGCGCCAGCTGAATCCACCCCGCGGCGAAGCAAAACCAGGGGGTGTTCCTGCTGCCGGGGCTGAGCACGGCGTTGGCAATCACGGCCAGGCAGCTCAGGGAGGACCAGACGCCGCACACCCCCAGGAAGACGCTGGCGGACTTCCAGACGGGCAGGGCCACCGCCCGGCAGAAGGCCGCGGCCAGGACCGCCAGGAGCGGCAGCAGCACCGTCGCCACCGGCCAGCGCATACGCCAGCACAGCCAGCCGCCCAGGAGGCAGACCAGCGTCAGGGCCGGGACCACGATCAGCGCCAGAGCCCGCGCCTTGAGGCGCAGGTGGTCCGCGGTGGCCAGGAAGCAGAGGAAGGCGGCGGGGAAAAGAACGGCCAGCTCCAGAACCGGCTGGAGCGGGTGGGGGGCCGCGCTGGTCACAGGACCGCCTCCTTTCTGTGAAACAGCCAGTCGCCGAAAGCGCCCCGGGCCGCCCCGACCAAATCCCGGCTGACGGGGAGCCGGGTCCCGTCCTCCAGGCGGAAGTCCCGCCCGTCGAAGTCCGCCGCCCGGTCCAGGTTCACCAGCACCCCCCGGCCGCAGACGAAAAACCGGGGGTCCCCCGCCAGCAGCTCCGCGAACTCCCGGAAGGTCAGCCGGGTGGACAGCACCCCGCCCCCGGCGGTGTGAATCCGCACCTGGTGCTGGAAGTGCTCGGCCCAGAGGATGTCCCCCAGGCGCACCCGGACGGCCTGCCGCCTGGAACGCAGCTCCACGTACTTCTCCGGGGCGGGGAGGACCCGCTCCAGCAGGTTGAAAAGCCGCTCCAGCTCCTCCAGCCCGTAGGGCTTCACCAGATACTGCACCGCCTGGACCCGGTAGCCCTCCAGGGCGTGGTCCGCCGAGGAGGTGGAGAAGACCAGCAGGCAGTCCGGGTCGAAAGCCCGGAGGGCCCTGGCCGTCTCCACGCCGTCCATGGGCTCCATGTAGATGTCCAGAAAGGCCAGGGTGAACCGTTCTCTCCGGGCGGCCTCCAGAAAGGCCCCGCCCCGGTCGAAGGCCGTCACCGTCCCCTCCAGCCGCCGCCTTTGCAGCAGGGCTTTCAGCTCCTCCGTAAGCCAGGCCCGGTCACCGGCGCGGTCGTCCACCACCGCCACGCGCATAGCGTCCCCCCCTTTCGAGATGATACCTATTTTACATCATACCACACCCGCCCCGCCGCCGCCACACAATTCGGGACGGGAAACCGCAGTTCGGGCCGTTTGCCTTGAAGCCCCGGAGGGGCCCGTGGTATACTTGAGCGGAAAATTTTGAGAGCGGCGGCTCTCGCGCGGACAGCGGGCCATTGTCAAGGGGGTACCCCCTTGACAGCTTTCCCTGGGGAAAGCTGATTTCCTCCTGTCCGCCGGAGAGCGCCGGAAGGGGAGGACGATTGGATGAGGAAGCGGATTTTGAGCTTGCTGACGGCTTTGGCTCTGTGCCTGGGCCTCTTGCCGGTGACGGCGGGGGCGGCGGGACTGCCCAGTAGCTTTTATGTGTCCATTGGCGGCACGCGATTAACGGCGGGCAGCAACCTTAACGACGTGCTGGGAGACGGAACGGTATCCGTTTCCTATGAGGAATCAGGCGGAAAGCCCAAGTGGACCATAAGCCTGAATAACGCCCACTTGACAGACAGCATCTACGTGGGAGAGGGAATCGTGGATGTTGTCCTCACCGGGGAGAACAGCATCACGACACACGACCTGCAAGGCGGAACCGCACGGGAAGGTATTGCGGTGAACAGCGGTTCAATCTCCCTCACCGGAAGCGGAAGCCTGACGATTGATGTCACGGACACGGGGACCACATATCCCGCCGACGCGATTACGGCGCATTCGTCCGGCCCGATGAGCGGCGATATCAAAATTGAAGGCATTTCAGACCTGGTTCTCAAGGGCAATGCCCAGGCAATCTCCACTTCCGGGGCCGTGAGTATTATTGACAGTTCTATTACGGCCTCAAATATATATACATTTGGATCCAACCAGGTGATAGGCGGCAAAAGTGTTCGGATTTCCGGCAGTGAGATCAATGTAACCGGTGCGGAAAACTGCTATGGAATCAGCTCCTCCCCTGGCTATATTGAGATATTGAACAGCACTGTGGAGGTGGACAGCTCCAACATAGCGGTCTATGCGAGAGGCCAACTTCAGATTTCAAACAGCATTGTAACTGCTGTGTCCTCGGCAGCCAGCGGACTCTATGCAGAGAATCAGGGCGACGGGGCCATTTCGATAGAATCCAACAGCGTTGTAACGGCAACCACTGGGGTAGATTGGCCTGGAATTTACACGCCTGGCGGGTTGACCATTTCGGACAGTGAGGTCACGGCTCATTCCCCGGCGTCCAACGCTATATATACAGGGTACGGTATTTCCATAACTGACAGCACCTTGACGGCAACGGCGGAAGGAAGCTACCCCGCTGTCTACACGGATGACTTGATTCAAATTTCCGGCAGTACAGTGGAAGCGTCTGCTGCAAGAGGCCCAGGTGTCTTTTCCGCAGCCGAAATGACAATTGAGGGCGATTCCAATGTAACTGCCACGGGCTACGGGCCTGGGTTGATTTCCAACGGCGGCCTCACGGTGAGCGGCGGGACCGTAGACGCCGTTTCGACGGATTATTCCGGTTTTGAGTCTGGACACAGCCTGACAATCCAGGGCGGAACCTTCCACGCTAAGGGCGGAACGGGCTGTCCGGCTGTCAGAATCACAACGACCGAGGATAAGGAATATATAGATACTGTCTCCAGAGATACTTCCAGAATTGAATTGGCTTCGGGTCTCGGTGAGATTTCTGGAGGCGTGGCGGCAGTGTCGGACTGGTATGACGTTGAAGATGGATATTGCCGCTTTTTCACATCTTTCGTCGCGCCGGGCACCGAGACGCTGGAAGCGGAGGGGGCCAACGCCCTTAACGAGGTAACGATTTTGGCCGGACATACCGTTACCTTTGAAACCCAGGATGGCGCCGCCGCTAAAATTCGACTGGTTGCCGATGGCGAACCCGCCTCCAAGCCCGCCGACCCCACAAGGGACGGCTACGACTTCGGCGGCTGGTACACCGACGAGGGATGCACAACGGCCTATGATTTCACAGCGGCTGTGACGGAGGACATTACCCTTTACGCCAAGTGGACCCCCAAGCCCGTGACCCCGCCCACGCCTCCGCCCGTGACTCCGCCGGACCCCGAGCCCGCTCCCGGCCCCTCGGGCCCCTCCGGCGGCGGGTCCTCCGGCTGGGAGGAGGACGACGACGATGACGACGGCGATGTTCCCCCCGCCCCGGCCAAAAAGGTCTCGGTGAAAAACCCCGACGGCTCCACCACCATCACCGACCGGGAGACCGGGACGGTGACCACCGTCACCACGGCCCCGGACGGGACCACCGTCACCGTGGTGACGGACTCCGGCGGGCGCGTGATTTCCGCCGAGGCCAGCGTCCCCAAGGGGACCGCGGTCCTGCCCGCCGGGCCGGGCCTGGGCACGGAGATGAAAATCACCGTCAAGGGCGGCGGATCCTCCCGCGTGACCATCCCCCTGGCGAACGCGGCCCCCGGCGTCGTGGCGGTGCTGGCAGGGGAGCGGGTGGACCGGAAATCCGCCGTCACGGCGGACGGCGTGGCGCTGACGGTGCGGGGCTCCGCCGCGGTGCGGCTGGAGGACCGGGGCCGGTCCTTCCCCGACGTGCCTCAGGGCTGGAAGGCGGAGGCGGCGGCCTTTGTCAGCGCCCGTGGGATTCTCAACGGCGGGACGGACGGACGGTTCCGCCCGGACGCGCCCATGACCCGCGCCATGCTGGCGGCGGCGCTGTATAACCTGGAGGGGAATCCCGCCCCGGCGGGGACCGGCGGCTTCTCCGACGTGCCCCACGGCATGTGGTGCGCGGACGCCGTGGCCTGGGCCGCAGCTGAGGGCATCGTGGGCGGCTATGGCGGCGGCGTGTTCCGTCCCGGCGCGCCCATCACCCGGGAACAGCTGGCGGTGATGCTGTGGCGGTACGCCGGGTGTCCCGCGCCGGGCCCGGACGCGGCGTTGGACTTCCCCGATGCGGACGCCGTGGGGGAGTATGCCCGGCAGGCGCTGCTGTGGGCGGTGGAGAAGGGCATCCTCAGCGGCTACGGCGACGGGCGGCTGGACCCGAAGGGGGCGGCTACACGAATTCAGGCGGCGCGGATGATCATGAATTTCATGGCCATGTAGCTTTTGAAGGACCGGGAGAGGGGGACGCGAGCCGTCCCCGCCCCGGTCCTCCGCGTTTGCCGGTACGGAGTGCCGGAAGGGAGGCAAGCCCTGGGGCGGAGATGTCCGCAGTACCCAAGGAGGCTTTGCCTCCTATTTTTTTGTTCAAAATCTTGTCACAGGCCTGTAGGTATGATATACTAAATTGTATCATTAGCAACAGGTGGAAAAGTCCGCCCCCGAAACGGCGCGGGACGCGCAAGCGGAACGTTCACGGGACGAACAAGAAAAGGAGAAATTCGATCTATGAAAAAACCTTTAAGACTGATAGCAGCCTTATTGGCGGTCTGTGTGCTTTCTGCCACAGTTCCCCCGGTGGGACTGGCGGCGGGAACGTACGACGATCTGCGGGATTATGTTACCAATGCACCAGATGGGATAGCCGACTTAGGAGGCGCAACGGTTTTATTGAACGATACCGGCGGCGAGGGCAGCAGTGATGCGCCGTACTTGATTGATAAACCTGTGACCATCCAAAACGGGACCGTTACTGTTTGGGCCGGAGGCATTGTGCTGGGTGCTGACGTGACATTTTCCAATGTGGATTTTCAATTTGCATCAACTGCGAGCAATTTTATTGCCGCGAACGGACATACCCTGACATTGAATAATGTACAGTGCGGAGGAGGAACCAATTCCTGCGATTTATTCGGCGGTACAATGACCGGAATCTATAGTTCCTTTACAATCGACCCCCCTGGGCCAGCAGGCAGCATAGTGATTAATGGAAATACCAGCCTCCAGGGAAGGGGCGGAGTCGGGAATATATACGCGGGCAATCTTTTACGGTCTTCGGACGGGTCCGGCGGGACGCCGGAGTTCAGCGGAAGTGTCCGTATCTCCATCAATGACAAAGCTGACTCCGGCGCGTTGGGAACAATCTACGCCAGCGGAGCCACAAAAAGCGGTTTAGACGCGGCGGCAGACGATTCGTATACCGTTTCCGGCGGCGTCACCATTTCCAGCGTCAGCTTCCCTGATATGGTTGGCACTGGCTCAACAACGAACGTTATCTATCGCGGCGACGGCAATCAGGACACAGCGGCCTTTACGGATATCACCAGTCTGACCGTGGAGTCGGGCAACCTGGCCCCAACTGCAAACAGCAGCCTGCGAAACAACGGAACGCTTACACTCAATTCCGGCGCGAAGCTGGACCTCCAGCAGACGGACGGATTTACACTGAACGTCTGCAATTTCGTTGGAAACGGTGGTTTTGTATTCCTGGGAAAGGACCAGAACTGGCAAATCCAGGGCCAGGTAACAGGGACCGCCAAGGTCGCCGTCGGCGGCACATATGGTGACGCAAATTCCCAATCATTACCGACTGCGGGACATACTTACATTTCAGCTCCAAAATCCCAAGACGGTAATTTTGTGCTGCTGCCCTACAGTACCCGGCCCGATATGGCGCTGGAGCGGAATCCCAACGGCGACTGGACCGCCACGCAGCCGGTCCAGGAGGCTTCCAAGCTGGTAAGCCTTCATCCGCCAGCGAATACTCCGGTACCCAGCGGAACTGCGGAGGCCATTATCCCGCTGAATCCGGCCTGCACCGCCGGAACGGAGCCGCCCTGGGAGAGCCTGCCTTTCAGTATCCGCGTAAACAGGCAGGAGGCGACATTTGATAGTGGCAACGCGTGCTACATGGTTGGCGGACTGGCTATATCCGTGGGCGATTTTGGCACAGGTGATGGAGTCGTTCTCTCGGTTGGTCATGAGGACCTTACCTATGAAACCCCAATTCCTGATGCTGCTTACGCAATTCAAATTACGGTCTCCGGCGGCGAGCACACCGAATCCGGGAACGCTGTCACCGCGTCCTGCACCCTGACGGTAGGCGACGGTGCCCCGGCTGTCACGACCATCCCCGTCCCCACGGCGAACACCGGGCTGAAATGGACGGGACAGGAGCTGACCGGCGTAAACGGGGGAACGGGCTACACCCTCTCCGGGGACTACAAAGCTGCCGCCGTCGGCACTTACACAGCCACCGCCACGCTGGAAAACAACTACCGATGGGCGGACGGCACAACAGAACCTAAAACCATCTCCTGGAGCATCTCCAAGGCCGATGGCCCCGCCGCCCCCACGGGACTGACCGCCGCCGCGCCTTCCACCGCCGGCGGTTCGGACGGCAAAATTACCGGAACTACCGCCGCTATGGAATACGCCTCCAGCCCGGATTTCACCAGCGCACAAACCTGCGGCAGCCCGGAGACCACCGGCCTTGCCGCCGGAACCTACTACGTGCGTGTGAAGGCGACTGCCACCCATGAAGCGGGCGCTTCCGCCTCCATCACCGTCCCGGTCCCCGGCGCGCCTACGGTGACGGGAATTTCCGTCAACAGCACCACCCACAAAACTGAGTACAAAACAGGCGACTTTCTGGATGTGACAAATCTGACCATTGAGGCCGTGTATTCCAACGGCGGTAAACAGACGGTTCCTGTCACGGCAGCCATGGTCAGCGGCTTTAACTCCTCCAGCGCGGCGGAGAACCAGATTCTCACCATTTCATACGAGGGCCAAACCACGACGTATACCGTCAAAATCACCGGCAGCCAGCAGCCCGGCGGGACAAAGAGGCAGGTAACGGTCGGCAACACCGGCGACGGCGGAACCGCCGCCGGAACCTACGAGTATGAAGAAGGGGTGAACGTCGCCATCCGCGCGGGCAGCAAAAGCGGCCTTACCTTCGCGGCCTGGGACGTAACGGGAGTGACCCTGGCTAACCGCAATGTCCCGGACGTGAGCTTTACGATGCCCTCCAACGACGTGACTCTGAACGCCATCTGGACCCCCAACGGAACGCCCTCCGGCCACACCCATGCCTGGGACCCGGCCTGGAAAAGCAGCGCAACCCACCACTGGCACGACTGCGCCGCCTCCGGCTGCCCCATCACAAGCAATGCCCAAAAGAGCGGCTACGCCGCCCATACCGCCGGGGACTGGGTGGTGGACCGGCCCGCCGGCTCCACCCAGAGCGGCGTCCGCCACAGGTCCTGCACGGTCTGCGGCTATGAAATGGTCCGGGAGACCATCCCCGCCACCGGCGGCGGCTCCTCTTCGGGTGGAGGCTCCTCCTCGGACAGCGACTCCTCTTCCGGCGGAAGTTCCTCCTCCGGCGGGAACTCCGGCAGCACCTCCTCGGTGAAAAATCCAGACGGCTCCACCACCTCCACCAGCACCAATAAAACCACCGGCACGGTGACGGAGACCACCAGGCGGCCCGACGGCTCCAAGACTGTGGTGGAAACCAAAAAAGACGGGACTGTCACCACCACCGACACGGCAAAAGACGGCTCCACCATCAAGACCGTGGCCCGGCCAAACGGAACCACTGAAACCACGGTGAAACAGGCCGGCGGCCTCACCGCCACCATTCAGGAGAACCAGCACAGCGCCAAGGCCACCGTCCGAATCCCCGCCAAGGTGACAGAGGCGAATCCGGGCGGCGTGGTTCTCCCCATCCCGGCGCTGTCCGGGGAGAACGCCTCCATCACCGTCCACACCGGCGTCGCCCGGCCGGTGCCGGTGGAAATCCCCGTCTATGGAAATGAGGCCACTACCGTGGCCTGCCTCGTCAACAGCGACGGCTCGGAGACCATACTCAAAACCGCGCTCCTCGCCGGGGGGCATATCACCGTCAGCGTCTCCAACGGGGCGACGGTGCGCGTCCGGGATAACGGGAAGAATTTCCAGGACGTACACGGCCACTGGGCCAAGAACGCCATCGACTTTGTCACCGCGCGGGAACTGTTTTCCGGCAGGACTTCCGGCACCTTCGCCCCCGACGCCTTCATGTCCCGCGCCATGCTGGCAACGGTACTGGCCCGGCTGGACGGCGTGGACGCCGCCGGAGGGTCCGCCTATCAAAAGGGCATGTCCTGGGCGGTGGAGCAGGGCATCAGCGATGGCCGGAACCCGGACGGCCAGGTGACAAGGGAGCAGTTCGTGACCATGCTGTACCGCTGCGCGGGCAGTCCGGCTGCCACGAACCGGGAACTGCATTTCAGCGACGCGGAAAAAATCAACGCCTATGCCAGAGAGGCCATCCGCTGGGCCACGGAAAACGGCATCCTCAGCGGCTATAAGGACGGCAGCTTTGTCCCCCAGGGCAAAACCACCCGCGCCCAGGCCGCGGCGATGCTGGCCCGGTATGTGGAATTTTTAAATCAGCAGTAAGTTTAAAACGACCCCGCCCAAGCTGAACAAGTTCTGAAACTTGACAGCCTGGGCGGGGCCTTTTTTGCCTGGAGATCTTGGGCTTCCATACGTTCCCACGGGGCACCGCGAAAACCTGCATGCACATACCGGCCCTTTACGAAAGGACCTGCTGCAAACAAAATCTTATAGGTATTTTATCAATGCTCCTGGAGGTCAATCAGGACCCGCAGGGCGGATTTGTCGGACCGTGCGCATTCCATAGCTTCCTGGCATTGCTCCAGAGGGTAGATTTTAGAAACGAGAGGCGCCAGGCGGTCGTTAAGCACGCCGCTGTTTATGAGCTTAACCGCCGTCTGCATATCTCTCATTGTGTGGTGGCGGACGCCCCGCAAGCCGCATTCACTGTAAATGATTTTGTTGATGTCAATGTCAAAGTGTCTGCCGGCGGGAGGCATGCCCACTTGGACCATCACCCCGCCTTTTCTCAGCAGCCGGAGGCAGGCGTCAAAGCCGGACTGCACCGAGGTAATTTCAAAGGCATTGTCGAAGCCGCCGCCGGAGGCCAGCAGACAGGCCCGGTCAAAATTGGCGTCCAGGGGATTGAACACGGCAAAGCCAAGGCTTTGGGCGATTTGGATACGGGCGGGATCAATTTCCGAAAGCGCTACCCGGGACGCCCCTGAGAACTGCGCCATGATGGCGATGATCAGGCCGATGGGTCCGGCGCCGCAGATCAAAACCGACTCGCCCGCCCGGATATCCGCCCGCCGGATGTCATGCACGGCGACGGTCAGGGGCTCGGCCAGCGCGGCAATGCGGTCGTCCACCGAGGCGTCAAACCGAATGACCCGGCTGGCGTCCGCCAGCATGTACTGCGTAAATACGCCGTCGAAATTGGTGCCCATAATCCGAATATGCTCACAGAGGTTTTCCCGCCCGGAGGCGCAGGCCTCACAGGACCTGCAAGGCAAAACCGTGTGAATGCACACCTTGTCGCCGGCCTTGAGATCCGTCCGGCTGCTGTTTACGGCATATATCTCCCCGCACCCTTCATGCCCCATGACAAGGGGAACCCGGGCGGAGGGGTGAAGCCCGTCGAACACATGAAGGTCGGAACCGCAGATACCGGCAAACCGCATGCGGACGACCACCTGTTCCGGGCCGGGGCTTGGAATCGGCGCTTCGACTATGCTGAGTTTTTTAAAAGTCTCCAATACGATTTTTTTCACGACATTCTCCTTCGGTGAATTTTGTCCGCCGCTGCGCAGGGGCCCTCCGGGTCATACTTCGCCCCCTTGAAGTTCAGGCGTCAAAGACGCCCAGGCATTCCAGGTGGCGGCGGATATGGGTGGTAATGACCGCATCCAGCGCCGTCTTATGGCGGCGCAGTGTGTCGTATATCTCATCCCGGAACAGCGGTTTTTCCTCCGCCGCCTGAAGCAGAAAGCCATACGTGATGTGCGCCACCTGACGGGCGTCGGTTTCGTCCAGAAGATGGGGCAGGTCGACGCCCGCGATGCCGTCCAAGGGCGGAACCTTCTCCGCCTGGCCGGAGACATGGTAATACGCCTTTGCCTCAGCAAACTTCTCGCAGGAGAATTTCATCATCCTTCTGAACAGCTCCGGGTTGCAGGCCGCGATGACACGCACGGCCTCTGCCCAGCTGGTGCCGGAGGTTTTCAGGTGGAAGCAGAAGCCGCTCAGCTTTCCCACATATGGGAAGATGGAAAACTTATCGCTGCCGGAGTGTACGCTGATCCGATAGCCCAAGGCTTTGGCAATCTGGGCGTGGACGGCGAACTCCTCCTCAAAGCGCTTTTTGTCGCCGATGTAGTCGATTCCCTTTTGGAATTCGCCGCAGAAACGGGGAGCCACGCTTCCGATTTTTACGCCCCGCTTCTGCAATTCTCTGGCCGCAAAATAGTGCGCGGCCGGAGTGGTCTCCGTCTCGGTCTCATCAATTGAAACCTCCAGCGTGATACGCCGCCCGCTTTTGCGGATAAGGTCGTGATAGATGCGCTCCACAAAGGCCAGCGCGCCGCTGTATACCAGATACAGGGACGGAAGCGTTTCCGGGTCAAACCGGACATCAAGGCCATTCCCAATGGGAATCGTCTTCCCCGCGTAATCCGCGTTCCACTGGGCAACCAGAGCTTCATCAAGTCTTTCACCGCACTGTTTCGCGGCCTCCGCAGGGGAGAGGAGGGCCGCCCCATTGTCGATGTGCTCAGAGCAGTCCAAGGTAATCATGGTGGCCCCGTCCTCAATGGCCTCCCGCACTTCCTCGAACGTTTTCAGATGGTCCCCGTCCGCCGCGTAACCGCCCTCATAGCCCGCCTCAAACACCTGCCAGGTGACATCGTCCAGCATGCTGCGGTAGGTGCGGCCTGTGAGGGACAGCTCCCGTTTGGACTGCTGTGCCAGCACGGGAAACACGCCGGAGCCCTCCAGCGCCTTGATATGTGCGCCGGTTACCAGTCCCAGCCTGTCGCCAAGGCCGATGGTCATAGCGTGGCCGTCGAGACCGGCGGGGGCGGTATAGGGGAACGCATCCCGCAGAGCGGCCGCGTTTTGCGCGCTCAGGCGGCAGAGCAGGGCCGCGTTTCCGCCCAGAGAGATTGGAACTCCCGCAAAGGATTCCGGCGCGCCGCCGAAAATCAGAAGCACCGGCAGCAGCTGACACCGCGTCATGATGTAAGTGAGGCCGCCCTTTTCCCGCCAGGAGGCTTCGCAGGGTTCATAGCCGGCGTCCCGGCAGATGCTGAACACGGTTTCCTTATTCATCGTAAATCAAACCTCCCAAGTCAAGTTGCCATCATCGCTTCCAGGGTCTTCCTGACCCCGCCCTTTTGGGTGCCCTCCAGGTATTTTGTGACCTGGGCCTCAAATCCGGGGATGGCGCTGAAGTCCGTGCCGTGGAATTGCCGCGCTTCCACATAGGCATGAACATATTCTGCGGCCGGTTTTTGGGAATGAGCGGCAAAGAACCGGAGCGTATCCAGGTCGTCCCGCACCTCATATTCGACGCCGTCCCGGCGTCCGTAAAAATGGCCGTCCCGCTCTTCACAGCGGTAGAACGCCAGCAGGGAGGCCAGGGAAAAGGTCAGGCGCTTGGGAAGCGTTCCATACTTTTGCGCATAGTCCTTCAATGTGGGCAGAATCCGAGCCCGCCATTTGGGCACGGAGTTCAGGGAAATGTCAATGAGCCTGTGGGCAATAAAGGGGTTCCGCAGGCGCTCCAGGCAGGAATTGGCGAAGCGCTTCATATCCTCCGGTTCCAGGTCCGTTGCGGGCAGAATCTCGTCGAACATGAGGCCGCGGGTATACGCGGCAAACAGCGGGTCGTTCATATAGTCCCGCTCCAGCTCGATGCCCGCCAGATAGGCGGCCAGGGTGGAGGCGGTCTGCGAGCCGTTGAGGATTCTGACTTTCCGCTTTTTAAAGCCGCTTTGCGAGGGCACGATGACAACCGGCAGCCCGGCCTCTTCAAACAGCAGCTCCTCCTTCATCTCCTCCGGCCCCTCAATGGCCCAGAAGGCGAAGGGCTCTCCGGTGTCAATGAGCCGGTCCTCATAGCTGTTGGCTTCATTCATGCCGGGAGCTTCCCCATGGGGATAGCCCGTGATGATACGGTCTACAAGGGTGCTGCAAAAGACGTTTTCGGCGGCAATCCACCGGACAAACGCCTCCGGGAGCCCCCAAAGCCCGGCGTAGCGCTCCACATACTCCCGCAGGACGGCGCCGTTGTTGTCGATCAGCTCGCAGGAGAGGATTAGAAATCCTTTGCCCGGCTCTTCTCCAAAGTTCTGATAACGTTCCCATAAAAAGGCGGTCAGCTTTGCCGGGAAGGTTCCGTTCATGTCCCCCATCTGATCGGATTCCCGAAAGGCGATACCGGCCTCCGTGGTGTTGGACACAATGACACGCAGCTCGGGATTTTTGGCGCAGTCCAAAAACGCCTGTTTCTCATGGTAGGGATTGATGACCCGGCTGATGACGCTGACGACGCGTTTCTTTGTAATCAGCTGCCCGTTTTCCATACTGCGGAGATAGAGCGTGTACAGCCCTTCCTGCCGGTTCAGCTGTTCGCCCTGTCCCTGCTCCAGCGGCTGGATGACCACGCATTTCCCGTGAAAAAGCCCCTTCTCATTCAGGATGTCAAAGAAGTAATCCACAAAGCCTCTCAAAAAATTTCCCTCTCCAAATTGCAGAATCTTTTCTGGAGCCTCCTTCAGCACGTAAGGGGGATTTTTTTGACCTTCCAATGTCTGATACGATAACAGTGCCATACCGATCGATTCCTTTCCTTGTCAATTGAGGACGGAGAGCTGCCTATGTTCATTTTAGCTGTGTCAATCCTGTAATTCGTGGAGAGAAACCATGTGAATCTGCGTTTTATTTGGCTGATTCCGCCGCTCCTTTCTCCGCCTTACAAAAAAAGTAATTTCTTTGAAAAAGCATCTTTTCTTCGGGAGAACGGAAAGGCGGTCCGGCCTTGGAGGATGCTTTGACCCGGAGCCCGAGCAAAAAAACAACGGCCCTGTACAGAGAACCTGTACAAGGCCGTTGACGGCGATGTTCTCAAGAGTTGTGCTTTAGTGCCTTCTGGTAGCGTTTGGGGCTTTCCCCTACGATGCGCTTGAACACCTTGGAGAAATAGTTCTGGTCGGAAAATCCCACCATCTGCGCGATATCGGACAGCGTGTACCGCCCCTCCGCCATCAGTTCACAGGCCCGCTGAATCCTGACCTGGTTGATGTAGTCGTTGTAATTGATTCCAATCTCTTTTTTGAAGAGCTCGGAGAAGTAGCTTTTGTTCAGATACACATAGCTGCTGATTTCATCCAGGCTCAGTTTTTCCGAGTAATGACCGGCGATATAGTCAATGCTCTTTTCAATGGCGGGGGAGTACCGCGGATGCTTTCGGGCAACGTCGTGTATGTAATCCATCAGAGACAGCATGTGCCGTTCGCTCTCCTGGGCGGTTTCCACGCGCTGAAGCTGGAATACCGTGTCCTCCACCAGCGCCAGATGGGCGTTGGAAGTAAAGAACTGTACATAGGCGGACAGCTGATAGCAGACGGCGATGCAGCTGTTGATAAACAGCTTTGGGCTGACGGCCGTCTCCCGGCATTTGACGACCATATCCTGAAAGGCGCCGCGCACATTCGAGTATTGCTTTTTGCGGATGATGGCGGAAATTTCCTCTTTAAAGGCGGCCAGGAATGTGAGCTCCTGCTCGGGGGACAGCTTCGCCGGCAGCTGGCCCAATTGATAAAAGCTGATGCGGAGCGCGTCGTCAATCTGCTGGGAGAACACCTGCCGGAGATGCTGCACATCCGGGATGCGGCTCCGGTTCACCGTGGTGACGGTGCAGCTGTCCGGCGTTCTCCCCAGCGCCTCGCGGATCTGCCAGAGCATCTTCTCGGAAAAGTGACCGGCTTCTGATTCTGCCTGCCTGCTGTACAGAAGGAAAAACAGGTCCGGCGGATAGGGGAGAAGCAGATAGTCCAGCTTCTGAGAATTGCAGATGTTCTCCAGCTGGCTCAGCGTGTGGAACCGCGCGGCCTCCGACCGCTGGGGGTGCTTGAGGTAACAGGCCAGGCTTTCCATGGGAAAGACGATTTTGTTCCTGTAGGATTGCTTTAGGAAGCCCTCCAAATCGCCCTCCGGGTCCTCCAGACACTCGCGGAAGGCCTTGGCGATCACTTTATTGTAACTCTGAGTGCCCTTGGAAAGCCGGGTCTCCGAGAGAGAAAGCGTGGACGCCTGCCTTTGCTCTGCCTGGTCCAGGAGTGCGTCGATGTCGTGGAGCTCAATTTCCCCTTTCAGCAGGTAGTCCAGAACGCCCTCTTTCAGGGTGGCGCGGACATAGTTGTAATCGTCATACGCGCTGAGAACCGCGATTTGAGGAGGAGCGCTCATTTTCTGAATCTGGCGGACCAGGTCCACGCCGTTGACCAGGGGCATCTTGACATCCGTGATGACCAGGTCAATTGCCTCCTGGTTCAGGAGGTTCAGGGCCTTTTGGCCATTTTCGGCCTGAAAAAGTTTCGCATGGCACTTTTGACTCTGCTGGATCAGCAGACAGAGCCACTTTCGGATCAGGAAGTCGTCGTCGACAACCAGGATTCTCTCAATCATGCGCTTCTCCTTCTTCGCGAATATAGGGAAGGTGCAGCGTAACCAGGGTCCCCTCGCCGGGCCGGCTGTAGAACTGCAAGCCATAGTGGCTGCCATGGTGGAGGACGATGCGGTTATAGACGTTCTGCATGCCGATTCCCCGGCCAAATTTCATATTGACTTCGTTGAATACAAACCGGTCCGCGCTCCCAATGCCGTTGTCGTAAATCAGAATCTTGATTCCGTCGTCCCGTATGGCCTGTATGGAGAGGGACTTGTCCCCCTCCTTGGGTTTCAGCCCGTGCATAACCGCGTTTTCCACAATGGGCTGGGTAATCATCTTGATGACCATACAGTCGTACAGGGAGGGGTCAATCTCCAGATTGATCCGTATGGGATACTCAAAGGACATCTGGTAAAGCTCAATGCACTTTCTCACGCAGTCCATTTCCTCGCTGAGCGTACACATCTCCTTTTCCCAGGAGAGGACGTTCTTCAGCAGAAAGGCAAAGTTGAGGGCGGCCTTTTCCGCCGTGCGGTTGAGCCCCTGATAGATCAGCGCCCGGATGGAGGTGAGGGTGTTCAGGATAAAATGCGGGTTGATCTGGGCGGACAGCGCCTGCATTTCCGCCCGGCGCTTTTGCTCGTTCTCTGCCGTGATGTTGTCCATCAGGCGGTTTATCTCGTCCAGCAGGCCGTTGTACGCGGATGCCAGCTCGCCTATCTCATCACGGCTTGGAATATTGGCCCGGGCTTCCATGTTCCCGGACTGGGCAAGCCGTATGGTTGCGGTAAGGGACTGAATGGGGTGGACGATCTGGTTGCTGACCAAAAGCAGCAGCACAACGAGAAGGCTTATATAAAGGGTGAACGCCAGAAGGAAAAACCCGATGAAGGAATCATAGCGGTTCAGCGCGGCGCGCTGGGTGGTAAACAGGGAGATGGACCAGCGGCCGTGCTGGGTCTCGGCGCCGACGTGATAATACTTGGGGGAGGTGAGGACGCTGTCCTCCTCCAGCTCGCCGGCCCGCCCGTGCAGAACGGCGTCCACTTCCGCAAGCCGGGCCTCGTTGCTGCAAAACAGGGTCTTCCCGTACATATCCTGTACCGCGAACAGCTCCTGGGCGTCAAAATAGCCGTCAAACTGGCGGGTCAGGTCCTCCAGGGAGAAATCCACAATCAAAAAGCCGATGGGGGCGTAGGTGGTTGGGGATTTCAGCGCCCAGATATTGAACACCTGAGACTGCTTGTCGTCGCATATAAGGTCGCTGAGGAACTCGTCCTGAATCCAGAGAATCTCCCATGGGTTTTTCACCAGCTGCCGGTACCATTGGGTCTCGCGCATCTGCTCCGCGTCGAAGGTTCTCCGGTACAGATTTGTGCCGTAGATCTCCCCGTTCCAGGTAATGACCGTCACCTGAAGGACCGTGTCCTCCAGCGTATAGTTATTTACTTTTTTCATGCTCAGCAGGTTCATCTGGTCTTCCAGAAACGTCAGCCTGTCGCGGAGATGGCCGGGGTCGACGAGGCTGTTGATAAAAGCGTCGTTGTAGTAGTTCTTGGAAATGTGCTGTACGGAGCGGAAATACCAGTCCATCTGCGCGGCGAGAGAGGAAATCTGCTTATCCGCGTAATGGCGAATTTCTTCCTTGACGATGTTGCTTTCATAGAAGAGAAACGCGGAGGAGAAGATGGTGATGGGAAGACATATCCAAAGAAGAAACCAGGCAATCAGTTTCTTTTTCAGAGAGAAGAATTTCAAGTGACACCTCCTCAGCCGCCAAAATGGCAAAGCAGCTCTGCCAGCTGACCGCCGGCAGAGCTGTCGTATGTGTCCAACTCGAACAAAATGGGAGCGAAAGCAAGCTCTTCAGCTGAACAGATAGCCCTGCGTACAGCCCATCACAGATGACAGCTGGAATCGTTTATAATACACTACTGTACCATAATTCCGGGATGATGTAAAGAAACCCCGCCGAAAAACGCTTTCCCAAATGTATCCTTACTCGTAGAAATATGGAGCCTGCTTCAGCCCGGCGAACTGCTCCGCGTCGTGGGGGAATACCAGCCTCGCGTCGAGCTTCCGCTGCAGCGCGCGCACCTTCTGCACCGCTTTCTGGAAGCCCAGGCTGTCATAGATGATGCCGGGATATCTGCCGTTGTAGTTGGATTGGCTTCCAATGGCGTCGGAGGGGAAAATGACAGCGCCGCTTTCCAGGTGCAAAACCATGCCCATGACTGCGGGGGTGTGCCCCTTCAGCAGGATCAGGCCGATGCCCTCGCAGAGGGGCTGGTCCTGGTCCACCAGCGTGTAATCCAGATTGGGGAACAGGTAGTTTTCGCGGAAGTAGGCGCAGTCGTCCGCCACCTGATAGGGGGCCAGCGTGTGGGTCAGGCCGAAGGTGTAATCGTCCTTCGGGGCCAGAATCCTTTGCGGTGCGCTCTTCCCCGCGAAAAAGCCCAGGCCGCCGCTGTGGTCCCAGTGCATGTGGGAGCACAGCACCAGGGAGATATCCTCCACGCTGAGCCCCAAGGCCGCCAGCCGCCGGTCCAGAAATTCCTCCCGCTCAATATACAGCGGGAAAATGTCGTCCATGGGCGCCGGGCGGCGTCCGGCGTCGTCCTCCAGGGACGGACCGGCGTCAAAGAGGATATATCCCTCGGTGGGGTGGGAAATCAGCACGGAGTAGGAGGGGAACCTGCCCCAAATCGGCTTGGCGTCCTGAACTGAACGGGTGGCCGGATTTGGCATGGCCACGTTCCAGGCCAGGTCGTTTTCAATAAAACCGTGGCCGAGGATGGCATACTTGAGACCTTTCATGACATGACCTCCTGATGAAATGTATTTATTGACGGTAGAAGGGCAGACGGCAGTTGGCGATCAGCACCGCCAGCAGGATGATGCCCTGTGAGAACTGGCGGGCTCCCTCGGGCATTCCCATGGAGGTCAGAACCGTGGACAGCAGCATCAGCACAACGGAACCTATGACGCCGCCCAGCAGCGAACCCTTTCCGCCGGTGACTTTTGCGCCCCCGATGACGACCGCGGCGATGGACAGCATGGTGTAGGTGTCGCCCATGCCCATTTGACCGCTGCCCACATATCCCACCAGAATCAAGCCGGCCAAGCTGGCCATGGCCCCGGAAATTACGTACACAAACACCGACAGGAACGGGATGTTCAGACCGCACATACCGGCCGCCACGCTGTTGCTGCCCATTACGTAGATGGATTTGCCAAACCTGGTCTTTCCCAGCAGGAGCTCATAAAGCACCACGAACACGGCGGCGATTAAAATGATGGCGCAGAACCGGCCCACAATGGGCTGGCCGATGACGGCCTTGTAGAGCTTGGGCAGGTTCAGGGAGGGCTTTCCCTTTGTAACCGCCTTTGTAAAGCCGTCGATGACGGTGGACATAATCAGGGTCATGGCCAGGGCCGGGATTTTGAAGAATTGGATGCCGATGCCGTTGATGCAGCCGGCGGCCACGCCCAGCAGCAGCGTGACGAGAATCGCCAGAGGCAGCTGAGACATTTTCCCGTCCATGAACATGGAGCCCACCAGCGCCCCCATGGAGACGCACGCGCCGGTGGAGAGGTCGATGCCGCCGGTGCCCACAATGACGACCAGCTGTCCGATGCAGACGACGGCCAGGACGGACGCCTGATTTAAAATGCTGGAGATGTTGGCGGGGGAGGCGAAGCCGGGCCGCAGAATCTGCCCGAAGATAACGAGGAGCAGGATTGCCAGGAGCCCGGGCACATAGCTCCTCAGATTGGAATTCATGTATGCCTTTTGGATGCCGGAGGGGCCGCTTCCTTCACGCATCTGCACTCCCTCCTTTCACAGCTTTAGACAGCAGTAACCGGCTCTCCTTTTGCTTTTCCCGCTGGAGGCGGGTTTCAATGATGATGCTGAACAGCACGCCCACCAGCAGAATCAGCCCCTTTACAAGGCTCTGATAGATGGAGGCGATATGGGCGGAAGAGACGATGAACATAACCAGGCTCAAAAAAATCGCGCCGAAGACAGAGCCAACCATGGAGCCCACGCCGCCCGCCAGGCCGATGCCCCCAATCACGCAGGCGGCGATGGCGTTCATGGACAGCGCCGCGCCCACCGAGGCGTCGCCGCCCTGGGTGGAGCTGGAGATGGCCAGGCTGGCGATACCGGCCGCGAATCCGGCAAATATGTAAGTAAAGACCTGGGTCTTGCCTACGGGAACGGCGGAGACATATGCCTTGTAGCCGTGACGGCCGGTGCTGTACACCCAGTATTTCATAGGCGTTTTCATAATGAGGCTCCAGAGGAGGAAGATCAGCGCCGCGAACAGCACGGGCACCGGAATGACCCCCGCCAGCCAGCTGTTGTACCAGCTGCAATAGCTTCGCATCACCGTTCCGGCAGGCGTCGGCAGCATCCAGAGGGCGATGCCGGCGTAAGCCGTGGAGGTGGCATAGGTGGCCAGCAGGGGGGTGACCCGCAGAAGGCCGATGATGACCCCGTTGATAAGCCCCATGAGCAGCGCCGCGCACAGGCAGATGGTAATCTGCGCCGGCAGGGGGAGGCCGGCGGCGTTGAGCTTTACGAAGATGACGTTCGTCAGGCTGACAATCGCCCCCAAAGAGATGTCCATGCCCCCGCTGATGATGACGCAGGCGCAGCCCATGGACACGCACACCAGCGGGATGTTGGAGGACAGAAAACTCAGGATGACGTGCTTTTGCAGGAACCCGTTGGTGCAGAACACATTGATGAGAAAGAAGATGACGCACATGACCAGCGAGGGCATCGCCGGCCAGCGAATGAGTTTGCTTTTATCAATTTTCATATGTTCACCTCCTGTCACAGATTTACGGAAGCCCGCGCGATATTTTCAACAGAGATGTCGCTGCCTGTGAGCGTTTTGATAATCTGTCCCTCGTACATGACAATGATTCTGGAGTTCTCCGCCATGCTGGTGAGATTTACCAGTTCGTCGTTGTCGCTGGAGACCATAAGCACCGCCGAGCCCTGCTCCGCGATTTTCACCATGGTCTTGTGGACATCCCGCCGGGCCTGCACGTCAATGCCCTTCGTCGGGTCGTCGGCCAGCACCACCAGCGGCGCGTTGGACAGCCAGCGGGCCAGGACGACCTTTTGCTGGTTGCCGCCGCTGAGGGAGGTGATGAGGTCGCCCTTGCTCTGATATTTCACATGGAAGCCGTCTAAAACGGCGGCGGCGTTGATCTTTTTGCCCAGGATCATACGGGAGATGATCTCCACGTTTTCCTCAATGGAGCGCTCTTCAAAAACCCCTTCCAGCGTCCGGTCTCCTGAGATGAAGGCAATCCTGTTTTGAATGGCCTTCACCGGAGCCGACAGCGTAAGGGCGCGCCCCTGCAGCTCCACGGTGGGGGACACCGCCGGGTCCAGGCCGAACAGCTGCCGGACCAAATTGGACTGGCCGTGGCCCTGCAGACCGGCAATGCCGATAATCTCCCCCTCCTTGACCTCCAGGTCGACGGCGGTGTCAAACTGGGGAATCGGCATCTGCCGGACGGACAAGAGCGTATTGGAGCTGAGGGCGTGGCCCGCCGGCCGGTCGGAGGCTGAGGCGCTGCCGACATCCAGCCCGGTCATCTGGGAGAGCAGCACCGTCTCCGTCACGTCCTTGATGGGGCTGGTGGAGATAATGCTGCCGTTTCGCAGTACGGTCACCGTGTCGCACAGCTCCATGATTTCCGGCATGCGATGGGAGATGAAAAGAACAATTTTGCCCTGGGCCTTGTATTCCTGCATGACACGCCGGACAATCCGAACATCCTCCCGATAGAGGGCGGAGGTAATTTCGTCAATAATAAGGACATCCGCGTCTTGATAAACCGCTTTCATAAATTCCACAAGATACTGTTCGTTTGCCGAAAGGTCCCGAACCGCCTTGTCGGCCAGGTGCTCGATTCCGTATTCCTGAAGCAGGGATCGTACCTTGTCCGCCGTTTTCTTTTTTTCAATCTTCAGCGTCCGACGAACAGAATAGCCGCAGAGCGCTATATTTTCTTCCACGCTCAGGTTGTCAAACAGGCTCAGCTCCTGGGAGGTGAACACCACGCCGCACCGTTTCGCGTCAATGGCGGATACCGGCGCGTAGGGCTTCCCGTTCAGCTCCATGGCGCCGGATGTCACATTCAGCGCGCCGCCTAAGATTTTGGAGAGGGTGCTTTTGCCTGAGCCGTTGCCGCCCAGCAGAGCACGGATCTCACCGCCGCCCACGTGGAGGTCCACCTCGCTTAGTGCCAGGTTTGACCCGAATTTTTTGCTGACTTTTTTGCATATCAGTTCCATATTGATCACCCTTGTGTTCATAAATGTGCCCTACCCCAAGGGATAGGGCACATTGCATTGTATGAAGTGGCGTTCGTGTGAACAGGGGTCATTTGAACAGCGCGTTCAGCTGCTCGTCGGTGTGCGGCATATCCAGCATGTAGGAATCAGGCTGTCCCTCGCAGAGTTTGGCGGCCTCCGCGGCGGTGATGAAGCGGGTGTCGTCATAGCCCTCGGTCCAGGGGCCGGTCACATCGTCTGGATTGCTGACCACCACATAGGGCATGGGCAGAACGATGGAGTTGATGAGATTCGCGTCCTCCTGGTTGGGCTGGAGCACGCCGTCCGCCAGCTCGTCGCCGTTGTAGAGGCGAAGGGCGATTTTGATGGAGCTGATTCCAATGGCGGGAACGGAGGGAGAGCCCATGGTCTCCACCTCGGGATGTTCGGCGTTCCAATCCAGGAAGCTCTTCTGATAGTCGCCGGAGATCAGTTTGATATCCATACCGGCGTTTTCATAGGCGCGGACGATACCGTTGGACATGACATCTTCCGCCATGACCGCGTCAATTTGGTCGCCGTAGGTGGACAGGAAGGTGGAGACGACGCTCTGCGCGGTGGTTTCGGACCATTCGCCCGGGGCGGAGGCCAGAATCTTGATATCCGGGTAATTGTCCAGAACCGCCTTGGCGGCGTTCTGGCGGCAGGCGGAGGTGCTGTTACCGGAGGAGCCGGTTACCCAGACCATGTTGCCCTTGCCGCCCATTTTCTCGGCGAACCATTTGGCCTGCACCTCCCAGAACTGGCTCTGGTCATTGTAGATACAGTAGGTGCCCTCATAGGCCGCAGCGTCGTTGAAGATTACAACGAAGATGCCCTGATCCAAGGCCGTCTGAATCACGCTGCCCATGGAGGTGGGGGAGTTGGGGGAAATCAGGAGGATGTCCACGCCTTCGCTGATGAGGCTGTTGATATTGTTCAGTTCCTCCGTTACGTCTCCCGTGCTGTTCAGCAGCGTGTAGCTCTCCAGCGTGCCGTCGCTGACCAGACCCTCGCAGAAACCCTCCATGGCCTCCACGTACTGGGCGCGCCATGTGTTGCCGTAATAGCCGTTGGAAATACCCAGTTTGACTCCAGAGCTCTTGGGTCCCGGTTCGTTGTTCTCAGTGGCGGGGGCGCCGCCGGAAGCGGGGGGCGCTTCTTTTGTGTCTCCTCCGCACGCCATGAGGGAGAGGGCCATCAGGGCCGCAATCAGCAGTGCCAGTCTCTTTTTCATACTTCTTCCTCCAATTTCAAAAATTCCAAACAGTACAATTCTTCTGTACAATTGCTTCGCACAAGGGAAACAATTTGTTTGGTTCCCCTTGAAGATATACAAAAATTTATTGAAAAACAATGGGTTTTTGTTGAATGCTGATAATTTTTCAGTTTTTTCCAAAATTATTTCCGATTTTGCCGGATTTTATTTTACCAACAGAAAATCGGATGTTTTTTTCCAAATTTCAAGCTATCAATCAACATGCGCCGCGGATATTATGAGAATAGGCGGTATGAACCACCCTGCTTTTTTGTTCGGAAAGCCGGATATGTCCGGCCCCGAACGGCGCGTGAGGAATCCGGCGAAGTTCCGGCTAAGCGCGCCGACGGCTGAAATATGTACGATCAGGAGGAGACATTTATGAAGGCAGTTTATATGGCGGAGCCCGGCAAAGTTTCTGTGCTTGATATTCCTGAACCCCAGGCGGGGGACCACGACGTGCTGATCCGGGTTCACCGGGTGGGCTTGTGCGGCACCGACCTGCAGAGCTACCGGGGAACCGCCGCCCTGACCAACTACCCTTTGGTCCCCGGTCATGAATTGGGCGGCGAGGTGGTCTCCTGGGGCCGGGCGGTTCCCGACGGCTTGTTTTCGCCGGGGGACCGCGTTACGGTAAAGCCCTATTTTAATTGCGGGCAGTGCTATCCCTGTTCCATCGGCCGGATTAACTGCTGTGAAAACAGCCGCACCATGGGTGTGCAGATGCGGGAGGGGGCCTTGTGCGAGTACATTGCCGTCCCCTATGGAAACGTCATGAAATGCGCGGGACTCTCCTATGAGGAAATTGCCCTGATAGAGCCGCTTTCTGTTGGAGCCCATGTGATAGAGCGCGCCAACGTCAGGGAAGGGGAGTATGTGCTGGTGTTTGGCTGCGGCCTGATTGGCTCCGGCGCTGTTTCCGCGGCCTGCTTCCGCGGGGCCCATGTGATTGTCGCGGATATCGCCAGCGGAAAGTTTGAAACGGCAAGGGCCATGGGCGCGGCTGCCTGCGTCAACCCCCAGACGCAGGATTTACAGGCGGAAATTGCCCGGATTACCGGCGGCACCGGGGTATCCGTGGCCGTGGAGGCCATCGGCCTGCCTGAGACCATGGCGCAGGCAATTCACGCCGTCAATTTTGCCGGCCGTGTGGGCTATGTGGGCTACAGCAAAAAGAGCGTCGAAATGAACGCCACCCTGATTGTGAAAAAAGAGCTCACAATCGTGGGGGCTCGAAACGCGCTGATAGACGAATTCAGAACGGTGCGGGAAAACATCTCCGCGCACCGGCTGGATTTCAAGAGGCTGATCTCCGCTACATATGCGATTGACGACGCGCCCAAAGCCTTTGCCGATTGGGACGGCAGTCCCGAAAGGTTTTTGAAAATCCAAATCCAGATACAGTGACGCCGCAGGTAATCCGACGGTACTTTTTCAAAAAACAAACAGAGCCGGCAGGTAAGGAACAGCCCTACCTGCCGGCTTTCGCGCGCGGCCGCTTTATAGAAGGCTTGCGGACGTGGACTCACGCTCCACAATCGCGTACCCCAGCTTGATCTCCTTCGCCGGAACCTCGGGGTTCTCCAGCCGTTCCAGCAGAAGCGAGGCGGCGTTGGCCCCGCTCTCCTCGTAGAAATACCGGATGCTTGTAATGGCGGGCGTGGTGACCCCGGAGAGGCTGGAGGCCCCCTGTCCCGTCAGCCGCACCTCCTCCGGCACCCGGACGCCCTGGCTCTTCAAGTATTGCAGTGCCCCCACAGCCATGTTGTCCGTGGCGCAGACCAGGGCGTCCAAGGGGCCGTAAGCCTCCCAGAGCTCCCGGGCTTTCTCCCTGCCGGAGTCCATGGTGAACGCCGCCACGGCGGCGCGTTCCGCCTGGTCCCCCAGGCCGGCCTCCCGCAGGGCGTCCCGGTAGGCCCGGCTTCTCTCCTGGCCCACGGCCTTGTCCTGGGGCAGGGCGCCGATGTACCCAAAACGGCGGCAGCCCTTGTCAAGCAAGCGCTTTGTGATATCATAGAAGGCGTGGTAATCGTCGTGATAGACGCAGGACGCCCCCGCCAGGTGCTGGCCCACGATGACGACGGGCACCCGGCTCTTTTTGAGGGCGGCCAGGTGGCCGGGCGTGAACACGGTCCCAATCAGAATCACGCCGTCCACCCGCTGGTCGTCGAAGAGGTCCAGGTATTTCAGCTCCATCTCCGGGCTGTTGTGGGTGTCCGCCAGGAGAATCTGAAAGCCCTTGGGCTCCAGGACGGAGTCGACGCCCGCCACCGCGCTGCCGATGGAAAAGGAGTCGATTTTCGGCAGGATGACACCAATGGTCCTGGTCTTCCTGGTGCGCAGAATCTGGGCCTGGACCAGGGGGCGGTAGCCCGTCTCCTGGATGACCTTGCGGATGGCCTCCTTTTTCTCCTCGGAGAGATACCCCTGGTTTAAATAGCGGGACACGGCGGAGGGAGAGACCCCCGCCATTTTCGCAATATCGGAAATATTCATAAGCTGTCTCCCGGTCCTTTTGAAATCCATTTCACATTATACCACAAACATCTGCGGTTTCCAACTGTTTTCCAATGATTTGCAATATGAAATTGATTTCAGTGTTTTGCATAAAGAAACTTGTAGAAGTTTAGCCGCTCCGTCAATTTACAATCGGACATTCTCCCTTTATAATCAGAACATCAAGTGAAATTGATTTCACAAGAAACGTCAATTTCTGAAAACGGGAGGAAACGGCTATGGCAATGGATTACGGAAAGTGCGCGCGGGAGATCTTCAGCCATCTCGGCGGGCGGGAGAACCTGGTCAGCGCGGCCCACTGCGCCACGAGGCTTCGCCTGGTGACGGTGGACAACGGGAAAATCGACATGAAGGCTCTGGAAAACGTGGAGGGGGTCAAGGGCGTGTTCAGCTCCAACGGCCAGCTCCAGCTGATTCTGGGCACCGGCACCGTCAACAAGGTCTACGACGAATTTCTCCAGGTCTCCGGCCTCACCGCCGCCACCAAGGAGGAGGTGAAGGCCGCCGCCGCGGCGAAGCAGCCCCTCTTCAAGCGGGCCATCAAGTGCCTGGGGGACATCTTCGTTCCCATCATCCCGGCCATCGTGGCCTCCGGCTTCCTCATGGGCATCATGGAGGCGCTCAGCTTCATGGTGAACAACGGATTTTTGAACATCGACACCTCCGGGTCTATCTATGTCTTCGCGAACCTCTTCGCCAACACCGCCTATGTGTTCCTGCCCATCCTGATTGCCTACAGCGCCGCCAAGGCTTTCGGCGGGAATCCCTACCTGGGGGCGGTCATCGGCATGCTGATGATCCACCCGGACCTCCAGAACGCCTGGACCGTGGCCACGGAGGGCGTGCTGCGGACCCAGAGCGTGTGGTTCGGCCTCTACGAGGTGAACCTGGTGGGCTACCAGGGCAGCGTCATCCCGGTGATCATCGCCGTGTGGGTGATGTGCTTCATTGAGAAGCGGCTCCACAAGGTGGTTCCCGCCATGTTTGATCTCTTCGTCACCCCCCTGGTCAGCGTCTTCGCCACAGGCTACCTGACCTACTCCATCATCGGGCCCATCTTCTCCACCGTGGAGCACAGCATCATCGGCGGCATCCAGAGCCTGCTGGCCCTGCCCTTCGGCGTGGGCAGCCTCATCATGGGCGGTCTCTACTCCACCACGGTGGTGGCGGGCATCCACCACATGTACACCGTCATCGACGTGGGCCAGCTCTCCCAGTTCGGCCTCACGTATTGGCTGCCCCTGGCCTCCGCCGCCAACATGGCCCAGGGCGCGGCAGCCCTGGCCGTGGCCCTGAAAACCAAGAACGGCAAGCAGAAATCCCTGGCCCTGCCCGCGTCCCTCTCCTGCTTCATGGGCATCACGGAGCCCGCCATCTTCGGCGTGAACCTGCGGCACTTCAAGCCCTTCGTCTGCGGGGCCATCGGCGGCGCGGCGGGGGCCATGTACGCCTCCCTGGTGGGTCTGGGAGCCAGCGGCACCGGCGTCACCGGCCTGTTCGGCCTGCTGCTCTGCCTCCACAGCCCCGTCCATTACATCATCATGGCGGCCATTTCCATCGCCGTGGCCTTCGCCCTGACCTGGGTGTTCGGCTACAAGGACGCCGAGCCCGCCGAAACCGGCGAGAAGGAAAAAGCCCTCCCCGCCGTGGAGTGCCAGCCCGGCGCGGTCTACGCCCCCGTCTCCGGCACGGTCATCCCCTCTGAGGAGATTCCCGACGAGACCTTTGCCGCCGGAGTCCTGGGCCGGGGCGTGGGCATCCAGCCCGCCGAGGGCGTCATTGCCGCCCCCTTTGACGGGGAAATCACCACCGTGGCGGAGACGAAACACGCCGTGGGCCTCAGCTCTCCCGACGGCATGGAGGTTCTGATCCACGTGGGCGTGGACACGGTGGCCATGAACGGGGACGGCTTCACTGCCCTGGTGGGGGAGGGCCAAAAGGTCAGGGCGGGGGAACCGCTGCTGACCTTCGACCGGGACAAAATCGCCGCCGCGGGGCACCCGGACGTGGTGGTCCTGCTGGTGACCAACTCCGACGACTATGAGGGCCTGACCATCCAGACCGGGACCTGCAAGGCCATGGAGCCGGTGATTCAGGTAAAATAAAGAGGAATGTTAAGATGAACGTTTTACGGCACGATCTGCAAAGGCTGGCCGCCCTGGCGGAACAGTCCGCACCGCCGGCGGGCCCCTGGCGGCCCGGCTTCCACCTGGCGCCCCCGGTGGGCTTTCTCAACGACCCCAACGGCCTTTGTTACTTTCGCGGGGAGTACCACGTCTTCTACCAGTACGCCCCCTCCGCCCCGGAGGGCCGGGGCGTCCGCTTCTGGGGACATTACAAGTCCCGGGACCTGCTGACCTGGGAACAGTGCCCGGTGATGCTCTGCCCGGACGAACCCTTTGACCTCCACGGGGCCTACTCCGGCTCGGCCCTGTGCGGGGAGGACGGGCTGTACCTCTATTACACCGGAAACGTCAAATACGAGGAAGGGGACTACGTACACACGGGGCGGGAGAGCAACACCGTGCTGGCCTATTCCCCGGACGGCGCGCGCCTCGCCTGGAAGCGTTTGCTGATGCGGAACAAGGACTATCCGGCGGGGCTGACTCTTCACGTGCGGGACCCCAAGGTCTGGGAACAGGACGGCCGGTATTACATGGTCCAGGGGGCCCGGACCCAGGAGGACAGGGGAGAGGTCCTGGTCTTCGAGTCCACGGATAAGTTCCATTGGACCCATATCAACACCCTCCGCACCGAGGAGCCCTTCGGCTACATGTGGGAGTGCCCGGACCTGTTTGCACTTGACGGGCAGCGGGTGCTTATAGCCTGTCCCCAGGGCGTGGAGCGGAGGGGGCCGGGCTTTGAAAACCAGTACGCCTGCGGCTATTTCCCGGTCTCCGGCGACTTCCGGGGCAGCTGCACCCTGGGGGAGTTCGTCCCTCTGGACTACGGATTTGACTTCTACGCCCCCCAGACCTTCACCGGCGGGAAGCGCCGCCTGCTGATCGGCTGGCTGGGGATGCCCGACGCGGACTACACGAACCCCACCGCCGCCCAGGGCTGGCAGCACTGTTTGACGGTCCCCAGGGAGCTGCGCTGGGAGGACGGCAGACTGTGGATGCGGCCCGCAAGAGAGCTGGAGGCCCTCCGGGGAGAGGCTCAGGAAACGTCCTTCTCGGGGCGCTGTGAAATGGAGCTTCCCCTCATGTCCGAACTGCTGATTTCCTGCGAGGGCAATCTGAAATTGAACCTTTCCGGGGCGGAACTGAGGGCGGAAGGGGAGACTCTGACCCTGACTCTCCGGGAAGGCGGCCATGGCCGGACAAGCCGGACCGCGCCGGCGGGGAATCTGCGGAGTCTGCGAATTCTGGCCGATACCAGCGCATTGGAAATCTTCGTCAACGACGGGGAGGCCGTACTGTCCACACGCTGGTATCCCGAGGGCCCCGGCAGGACGCTTGCGCTGAAAGGGGAGGGCCGGATTGCCGCATACGAACTGCGTCCGTACCGCGTAACCCAGACTGCGTCCGCCACCAGGTGAGCGGCAGGGGAGACTCCTATTCTATCCCCAATGCCGCCAGGGCGTCCCTGGTCCCCCGCCAGGTCTCCAGCAGCGCGGCGTAGCGCCCCTGCCCCGCCCCGGTGAGGCGGTAATACTTCCTTGCCGGGCCGCCGGAGGCCGCCCCCCCTTGGTAGCGCTCGGTGTAGTTTTCCCGGCAGAGCTGCCGGAGAATGGCGTAAATGGCGCTCTCCTGCACGTCGGGGAAGACGGCGTGGAGGCGCCGCAGGAGCTCGTAGCCGTACTGATCCCCCTGGGCCATCAGGTGGAGCAGGCAGAGCTCCAGGAGGTCTTTTTTCAGCATAGGGATACCCCCGTTCCCAGGAGGCCCAGGAGCGTGATGAAGGCGTACCGTATAATAAGCGGCGTCTGCCAGCCAGGACTGAAGTCCGGGCTCATACTCGAGAACAGCTTCCACACGAACACACACGCGACGGCCCCCGTTAAGCCCAGGGTGTACGCCGCCAGCCAGCGGCGGTCCGTCAAGCGGGCCTTTATCAGGCCAAGCATCCCAATCACTCCGGCGGCCAGGGCGCAGGCTCCCATCGAAAACCGCAGCAGCCAGTGGTTCTCAGGAAACAGAGAATTAAGCAAGTCCCACTGCTCCGCAAATACCGTCCAGGCCAGGAACGACACCCAGGCAATCCCCAGCAGGAGAAAGGCAAGCAGCGGCGCGAGCCACTTGGACAGCGCCTGTTCCTTTCTTCCATTGTGCCGGAACCAGGCCAGCGCCAGCACCGTCCCCAGGGGAAGCATCCACTCGGCATACCGGGACGTTTGGGCGATGCCGCCCACGAAAAGCCATATATCAAACAGCCTGATTAGCTGCTGAGATATCTCGCTCCAGACCGCATCCGCCGACGGAAGGACCACGCACACCGCCAGAACGGCAAAAACCGTCAGCCAGCGGTGATACGCCTTGAGTTCCACCAGCCGCCCCACCGCGTCTTTTGGGGTCCCTACGTCCCGCCGCAGCTCCTCCTCCGACCGTCCTTCCACAATCTCCCGGTAGTCCTCCAGCATCTCCGCCGCCTCCGCCGGGGGCAGATACCACCGGGCCGCCCATCTGAGCCGGGAGAAATAATCCCGCCGCATAAAACCGCTCCTCTCGATACTACTGTAAATTTCTCAGTAGTTTTTTCCCAGTATAACCCTGCCCTGGCCGGAAGTCAAGAGACTACTGTAAAAAAAACAATAGTTTCCGCCCCAATAATTCCCTTGACATTTGGGGGTGGTTCCGTTATCATGCAGTTATCGCTGAATTTCGACCGAAATTCAAATCTCAAGCGATGGAAAGAAGAGTTACAGGGAACACCGCGCTTGCTTGCCGTCGCTTCGGCCAGCTCAACCACCAGACCCCGTGGCGCGCTAAAGTTCTTTTGTTTCTTTTCTTTCAAGAAAAGAAACGGGGGAGGATACATGTCCAAAGAGTTGATTCGCCTGCGGGACCTCTGCATGGCGTACGACGACGAGCTGGTTCTCGATCACTTAAACCTTTATATTAATGACAAGGAGTTCCTCACACTGTTAGGGCCCAGCGGGTGCGGCAAGACCACCACGCTGCGGATTATTGGCGGCTTCACGACCCCAGGGTCGGGAGACGTTCTCTTCGACGGTGTGAGGATCAATGATGTCCCGCCCTATAAGCGGCAGATCAACACGGTGTTCCAGAAGTACGCCCTGTTCCCGCACCTGAATGTCTTTGAGAACGTGGCGTTCGGCCTTCGGATGCAGCGGCGGACGGACGGGTCCGGGCGGAAAACCAAGCTCCCGGAGGAGGAGATCACCAGCCGCGTCATGGAGATGCTGGAGGCCGTCAGCCTCAAGGGCTTTGAGCGCCGCAGGATCGACGCCCTCTCCGGCGGGCAGCAGCAGCGGGTGGCCATCGCCCGGGCGCTGGTCAACCGGCCCAAGGTGCTTCTGCTGGACGAACCCCTGGGCGCGCTGGACCTGAAGCTCCGCAAGGACATGCAGATTGAGCTGAAGCGCATCCAGCAGCAGGTGGGCATCACCTTTATATATGTCACTCACGACCAGGAGGAGGCCCTGACCATGTCCGACACCATCGTGGTCATGGACAAGGGCTCCATCCAGCAGATCGGCACCCCGGAGGATATCTACAACGAGCCCAAAAACGCCTTTGTGGCGGACTTCATCGGGGAGTCCAATATCATCGACGGCGTCATGGTCCGGGATAAGCTGGTGCAGATGTACGGCCGGCAGTTCCCCTGCCTGGACGGGGGCTTTGCCGAAAATGAGCCGGTGGACGTGGTCATCCGGCCGGAGGACATTGACATCGTCCCCGTGGAGCAGGGCCAGCTGACGGGCGTGGTCACCAATGTCACCTTCAAGGGGATGCAGTACGACATCATCGTGGACTTCCGGGGCTTCAAGTGGCTGATTCAGACCACGGACCACTCCCCGGTGGGGGCCCGGATCGGCATCAAAATTGATCCGGACGGCATCCACGTTATGAAAAAGAGCCGGTACTCCGGCATGTACGGCGACTACTCCTCCTTCTCCGACGAGTACGACGAGCTGGACGCGGCAGAGCCGGAGGTGGACGGAGATGAAACCTAAGCTCTCTCTCTTCGCCGTCCCCTACGTGGTCTGGATGGCCCTGTTTGTGGTGGCCCCCATTGTGCTGGTGGTGGTCTACGCCTTCTCCACCGGCGCCGGGGGCTTCACCCTGGAGAACTTCTCCCGCATGGGGACTTACGCCGTGGTCTTCGGCCGGTCCTTCAAGCTGGCCCTGGTGGCCACCCTCATCTGCCTGCTCATCGGCTATCCCGTCAGCTACATGATGAGCCGGGAGGGCCCGCGCTTCCAGCGGGCGGCCATGGTGCTGATTATGCTGCCCATGTGGATCAACTTCCTCCTGCGTACCTACTCCTGGATGTCCATTCTGGAGAACAACGGCCTTTTGAACCGCCTCTTTCAGCGCCTGGGCCTCATCGGCCTGTACAACAGCCTCACCGGGTCCGACCTCCAGTTTTTCCCCATGATGAACACCCAGGGGGCGGTGGTCCTGGGCATGGTGTACAACTACCTGCCCTTCATGATCCTGCCCATCTACTCTGTCATCGTGAAGCTGGACGGCTCCCTGGTGGAGGCCGCCCGGGACCTGGGGGCCGACGGGCTCAACGTCTTCCGCCGGGTCATTCTGCCCCTGAGCCTGCCGGGGGTCCTCTCCGGCATCACCATGGTTTTCGTCCCCTCCGTCTCCACCTTCGCCATCAGCAAGATGCTGGGCGGCGGCACGGAGATGATTCTGGGGGACCTGATTGAGCAGCAGTTCCTGGGCGGGGCCTACAATCCCCAGCTGGGGGCCGCCATCTCCCTGGTGATGATGGTCATCGTCGTCGTTTGCATGGTGGTCATGAACCGCTTCGGCGAGGGCGAGGAACAGGCGGTGATGCTGTGAAAAGACAAAACCGCCTGGGCAGCCGGGCCCTGATGGCCCTGGTCTTCCTGTTCCTCTACGCGCCCATTTTTCTGCTGATTGTCTTTTCCTTTAATAAGGGCAACAGCAACATCGTCTGGACCGGCTTTTCCCTGGACTGGTACAAATCCCTCTTCCAGAACCGGCTCATCATGCGTAGCGTGTACACCACGCTGCTGGTCTCCCTGCTGGCCACGGCCATCGCCACCGCGGCGGGCACCTTTGCCGCCATCGGGTTTTACAGCCTCCGGCGGCGGTCCAGGGCGGTTCTGAACACGGTGAACAACATCCCCATGATGAACGCCGATATTGTAACCGGCGTGGCCATGTGCCTGTTTTTCGTGGCCTTTTTCTCCTTCTGGGGGGACTTTTCCGTGTGGTTCAACGGCGTCCAGAGCCTCATTGTCCTCCCCGAGCGGCTGACCCTGGGCTTTGGAACCCTGCTGATTGCCCACGTCACCTTCAACATCCCCTACGTCATCCTCTCCGTGGGACCCAAGCTGCGGCAGATGGACAAGAACCTGGTGGACGCCGCCCAGGACCTGGGCTGTACCTGGATGCAGGCCTTCTGGAAGGTCATCCTGCCGGAGATCAAGCCCGGCATCGCCTCCGGGGCCCTGACGGCCTTCACTATGAGCGTGGACGACTTCATCATCAGCTACTTCACGGCGGGGTCCTCCTCGTCCACCCTGGCCATGACCATCTACGGCATGACGAAGAAGCGGGTGACGCCGGAGATCAACGCCGTGTCCACCCTGCTGTTTGTGACGGTGCTGGTCCTTCTGGTGGTGGTGAACCTCCGGGAGGCCAAAGCAGAGAAGGGCGACCGCCGCCCCCATCCCCTGGCCCAGCGGGTCACCCAGTTCCTGTACACCCCCAGGGGCAAGTGGGTCAGCCGGGGCGGCGCGGCGGCGCTGGCGGCCTGCTTCCTGGTGTCGGTCACCCTGCTGGCCAGGGCCACCAACGCCCAGCCGGTGGTGAACGTGTGCAGCTGGGGAGAGTATATCGACGAGGACCTGATCACCCAATTTGAGGAGGAGACGGGCATCATCGTCAACTACCAGACCGCCGAAAGCAACGAGGCCCTGTACTCCCTGCTGAAAAGCGGCGCGGGGGACTACGACGTGATTGTCCCCTCGGACTACATGATCTCCCAGCTCATTGAGGAGGATATGCTGTCCCAGCTGGACTACAGCCAGATTCCCAACTACTCCCTCATCTCCGACCGGTTTAAGGGCCTGACCTACGACCCGGAGGAGCGCTACTCCGTCCCCTACGCCTGGGGCACCGTGGGCATCATCTACAACACCTCCATGGTGGCCGAGCCCATCACCAGCTGGTCCGTCCTGTTCGACGACCAGTACGCCGGAAACGTGCTGATGTTCCGCAACTCCCGGGACGCCATGGCCACCGCCCTGTTCTATCTGGGCTATTCCGTCAACACCACCGACGAGGCGGAACTCCGGGAGGCTTTCCAGCTCCTCCGGGACGCCAAGAACCGGGGGGTCTACCAGTCCTTCGTCATGGACGAGATTTTCCAGAAGCTGGAGGGCGGCAACGCCGCCATCGGCGTGTACTACGCCGGGGACTACCTCACCATGGCGGAAAACAACGAGGACCTGGCCTTCGCCGTCCCGGAGGAGGGCTCCAACTGGTTCATGGACGCCATGTGCGTGCTGAAGGACGCCCCCCACTACGAGGAGGCCATGGCCTGGATCAACTTCATCGCCTCCACGGAGGCCAATCTGAAAAACATGGACTATCTCTGGTACGGCTCTCCCAACCAGGAGGCCCTGGAGCAGTATCCCGCCTACTATGAGGAGCTGTACGAGGAGGAGCTGGGGGAGGAGACCTACGAGATCATCGCCGCCCCGGCGGAGGTGCTGGAGCGCTGCGAGGCGTACCTGGTCCTGCCCATGGAGACCCGGAAGCTGTACAACGACCTCTGGACGGAACTAGGTATTTAAGGAGGAATTCCCCATGATTGTAATTGGAACAAAATGCCGCCTGGAGCAGACCGTCACGGCGGAACTGACGGCGGAGGCTGCGGGCTCCGGGGCCCTGCCGGTGTTCGGCACGCCCTTCATGGCCGCCATGATGGAAAACGCCGCCCTGACGGCCCTCCAGCCCTTCCTGGAGGAGGGCCAGGGCAGCGTGGGCACCCGCCTGGACATCAGCCACGACGCCCCCACCCCCGTGGGCATGACCGTCACCGCCGAGGCGGAGATCACCGCCGTGTCGGAGAACGGCCGGATGGTGGACTTCCGGGTCTCCGCCTGGGACGAGAAGGGCCCCGTCGGGAAGGGGACCCACACCCGGGCCATCATTCAAAACGAGAAGTTCCTGGCCAAGTGTAATTCCAAGCTGGACAAATGACAGAAAAGGGCAGCGCCCCGGAGGAAGGTCCTCCGGGGCGCTGTTTTTCTCTTTTCAGTCCGGCACTTACAGGGTCAGGGACGGCGCGCTGTAGACGCGGCCCGCCAGCTCGCTGTTGAGCATGTACAGGCTCTTGGGGTCGGACCCGAAGAGCTCCATCTTGGAGATCAGGTCGTTGGCGTTGTCCTCTTCCTCGCCCTGCTCCTTGACGAACCAGTCCAGGAACTGCATAGTGCGGAAGTCCTTTTCCTCGTGGGCGGCGGCGTAGATGGTGTTGATGAGGCCGGTGACATAGAGCTCGTGCTCCAGCCCCGCCTTCAAGACGGCCATGTCGCTGTCCAGGGCCTTGTCCGGCTGGGCGATGGCCCCCAGGGTGACCTTGGCGCTGTTGTTGTGGAGGTATTGATAGAAGAGCATGGCGTGATCCCGCTCCTCCTGGGCCTGAATCTTGTACCAGTTGGCGAAGCCGTCCAGGCCCCGGGCCTCAAAGTAGTTGGAGAAATCCAAGTACAGATAGGCGGAATAGAACTCCTTGTTGACCTGCTCGTTCAGCAGGGCGGCAACTTTTTCACTCAGCATGTTTCATGCTCCCTTCTTGAAAATAACAAGCTGATTGTACACCGGCGGCGGGAAAAAATCCATCGCAAAAGCGACAAAAAACCGGCCTTATTTTCGTCATAAATATGACATCGCCGCAAAACCGGACCTCCGCCCGGCCCGGCGTCCTCAGCCCCGCAGCATAATCAGCGTCCCCCCGGTGAGCAGCGCCAGCCCCAGGGCGCCCCGGCGGCTCAGCCGCTCGTGGAAGAAGAGGGCGGAAAAGGCCACGGTGACCAGGACGCTCAGCTTGTCGATGGGCACCACCACGCTGGCGGGCCCGTCCTGAAGGGCCCGGTAGTAGCACAGCCAGGAGGCCCCGGTGGCCAGGCCAGAGAGGCAGATGAAGCCCAGCTCGCTTTTGGGGACCGCTTTCAGGGCGGCGGTTTTTCCCGTGAGAAATACCATCGCCCAGGCCATGACCAGCACCACGCCGGTGCGGATTGCCGAGGCCAGGTTGGAATCCACGCCGGCCACGCCCAGCTTCCCCAGGATGGCGGTGAGGCTGGCGAACAGGGCGGACCCCAGGGCGAAGGGCAGCCACGGGCCGGAGGCGCCGCGCGCTTCCCCGGCCTTTGTCTCAATCATCAGGCAGACGCCAGCCCCCACGCAGAGGACGCCCAGGGCCTTGTACACGCTGACGGGCTCCCGCAGGAGGACGAAGGCCAGAAGGATGGTCAGCACTGTGCTGCTCTTGTCCACGGGGGTGACCTTGTTCACGTCCCCCAGCTGCAACGCCTTGAAATAGCACAGCCAGGAGGCCCCAGTGGCCAGGCCCGAGAGGAGCAGGTACGCCAGCGTCCGCCCCTCCACGGCCCCCAGGCCGGATTGGGCCCCGGTGAGAAAGACCATCCCCCAGGAGAAGGCCAGCACGATGATGGTGCGGATAGCGGTGGCCACCGTGGAATCCGTCCGGCGGACGCCGCATTTTGCCAGAATGGTGGTGAGCCCCGCGAACAGCGCCGAGCCAAACGCGAAGAGAATCCACATAAAAACGCCTCCCTTTGAGCAGCGCTGCGGGGCCGGCGGGCCCCAAGGGTATTGTACCACAGAAGGAGGCCCTTTTGTACTGCGGGGCAAAAATTTTTCCCCGTCCCATTTTGGGCCTTGACTTTGGCGGATAAATTCGTAAAATAGTATGTGTGCCGCAGGGTGTTTCCGGTGAAAATTTCATATCCGGGTGTAGCCTATCGGTTAGGCACTTGGTTTGGGACCAAGGTCAGGCTGGTTCGACTCCAGTCACTCGGACCAAAGGCCCTCTGAAACCAACGGTTTCAGAGGGCCTTTGATTATTCATTACAACAAAAGCCAAGACTTACTGCCGTGTTTTAGATACTGTTTGTCTTACTGATGGAAGACTTTTTCTTAATAAAAGAAGCAATTCAAAATTGTGTTCTCAAGAAGTACCTGTTATAATTAGCTTATGAGAAAGAAACTACTACAACTCAAGAACTTTAACTGGCGGCTGTGGTTTGCCCTGTGTTCCCTTGCGCTCATTCCTGCCGTTTATCAAACCGTCAGGACCTTTCTGATATCCGCGGGCAATCAAGACGAAGTGTTCAATATCATCGGTCAGATGGAGTGGTTTGATCTGATCAATGAGACACTGCATGCCTTTTTGATTGTTCCGCTCTATTCCGTATTGAACAAGATATTCAAAAACCAGCCGGGCCGGTTTGCAAGTGCCGTCTTTCAAACAGGGCTCCTTGTGTTTGTCTTGTACGCCGTTTTCTCTACGGGCGTTTTTCTCCATGGAAAAACACTCATAAGGGCCATGAACGCGGATGGTTTGAATCTTTCCGCCGTCAGCCGGTACCTCAATCTGGAGACCGCCGCTTTCATGATCGGGATTGTAGCAAGTTTTATCCAGGTAGTGTTTGTCGTCGCTGAAAAGCACAAAAACGTCTACATTTTTCTGGCTGTCAGAACTGCCCTGTCTTTGATTGCGGACTTTTTCCTGATTCCTTATGGGGGCGTTTTCGGTGCGGCGATTTCTAATATACTCGTAAACACAGTGCTTGCGGTAATCGGCTGTGCACTGCTATATGCGCAAAAAAACATCCGAATCTGCCGGTTCAAAACCACTGACTTCGCCATCCTCAAGGCGTGGTGCAGGACCGGCACCTTTTCAGGCTTTCAGCAATTTTTGGATAACCTGATCTACGCGGTTATGATCTGTAAAATGGTCAATCTGGTGGAGGAGCAGGGAAACTACTGGCTTGCAAACAATTTTATCTGGGGCTGGCTGTTGATTCCGATTACGGCCCTTGCAGAAGTGATCCGCTCCGACTGCAAAAACGGATACGCGGAGCTGAAGAGGCTCTCTTACTGTTTTATCTCGTGCGCCTGCGCGGTTTTCTGGGCACTTTCCATTCCTCTCTGGAAACCGTTTTACCGCTTTGCCGAAAACCTGTCCAATGCAGAGGAAATCTTTTCCATAACCATAAAGCTGGTCCCTTTTTATATCGCTTACGCGGGCTCTTCCATCATTGATAATATTTTTATCGGGTTAGGAAAAACAGCCTATAACATGCTCAACTCTCTTCTGGTCAATCTGGTTTATTACGGTGTCTTTTATGGGTTGTACCTGACACAGGCCATTGTTTTTGACATGGATACCATCATCCTGATGTTTGGCTTTGGCATGGTATTCCATTTCGCTATTTCTCTTGCGGAAGAGAAGGTCTTTCAAAAAAGGGGAATGCGATTTCTTGACAGACATTGAACGTGTGCAGAGGCCATCGCGGCCTTTGCCGTTCGGTAAGGAGGTCCAAACATGGTATTCTATTTCAGCGGAACCGGCAACAGCCGGTACGCCGCACAGCGCATCGCAGCCGCCCTGGGTGATCAACTTCTCAGCATGAACGACCATATCAAGGCAGGGGACACTTCACCGGTCACGACGGATGAACGCCTGGTAATCGTCACGCCAACCTATGCCTGGCGCATCCCCCGCCTGGTGGAGGACTGGCTGCGCCGGACGGAGTTCCCCGGGGCTAGGCAGACATGGTTCGTCATGACCTGCGGCGGAGAAATCGGCAATGCCGTCAAATATAACCATGCGCTCTGCCGGGAAAAGCGGCTTGCCGATATGGGTACGGGGCAGATTGTCATGCCGGAGAATTACATTGCCATGTTCAACGCGCCCCGGGCGGAGGAAGCCCGGCAAATCGTTGCCAAAGCTGAGCCGGACATTGACAACGCCGTCTCCGTCATCGTGGCCGGTCAAGCGTTCCCGGCGCCTCGCGGCAGCCTTAGCGACTGCTTTAAGAGCGGCCCGGTGAATCCTATTTTCTATACCGTCTTTGTCAAAGCCAAGGCTTTTGCGGCCGGGGATGCCTGCACCGGCTGCGGCCAATGTGTCAGGCTTTGCCCAACGAACAACATCACGATTAAAAATAACCGGCCTGTCTGGGGCGGCAACTGCACCCACTGCATGGCCTGTATCTGCCGTTGCCCTGCCGAAGCCATTGAGTATGGCAAAAAGAGCGCCGGAAAGCCCCGGTATCACTTTGAAGCGCTTTGATAAAGTGCCAAAGGCCCTTGAAATCACGCGATTTCAGGGGCTCTTTCTTTGTCTATAGCGTGTTAAAATTCGCCGGTCCTCTACTCCTAAAAACGCTTGACAATTGGAAGACACACCGTTATACTGAACGTTGTTCATATTGGGGGTGATGAGATGAATACTGTGGTAACATCAAAAGAAGATATTCTGAAAACCAGCCGGGAACTGATCCGGCGGCAGGGCTGGTCCGCAGTTAATATCCGCTTCGTCGCCGCAGCCTGCGGGGTGTCGGTGGGGTCCATTTACAATTATTTTGATTCCAAGTCCGCCCTGGCGTCTGCCACCGTGGAGAGCGTCTGGCGCGAGATTTTCCCCCGCCCGGAAGATGAGGCCGTGTTTCATGACACCCAAGCCTATATCACCTGGATGTACGAGCAGATGGAACGCGGCTGCAAGCAATATCCCGGTTTTTTTACGCTGCACTCCCTGGGCTTTTTGCAGGAGGAGAAGGCCGATGGGAAACGGAGAATGCGGCGGGCCTGGCAGCATATTATAGACGGGCTGCTTTCCGTCTTAAAACAGGACGGCAGGATTCGGGCGGATGCCTTTACGGAGGAATTCACCGCGGAACGGTTTTCCGATGTTTTATTTTCGCTGACGCTGTCCGCCCTGCTGCGGCAGGACTACGACCCCGCCGCCGTGCTGGTGATTGTCCGCAGAACTCTTTATTAAAATCCATTTATAAAGGAGAATGCAAGATGCAGGCAGTTGCGGAAACCCTGTTTGATATCATCTACCTAATCACGGTCATCACCATCGGAATCTTGATGATTCGGGGCAGCGGAGGAGCGCGTCAGTTCCGCCTGTTCGGCTGGATGGCGGTGGTGCTGGGCGCGGGAGACTCCTTTCATCTGGTGCCCCGCGTCATTGCCCTGTGTACCACCGGCCTGGAGAACTACACCGTTCCCCTGGGCCTTGGCAAGTGGGTCACCTCGGTCACCATGACGGTTTTTTATGTACTGCTCTACTACGTTTGGCGGCAAAGGTATCAGGTCAGCGGACGGGGCATCCTTACCGCCGCTGTGTGCGGTCTGGCCGGCGTGCGGATCGCGCTGTGCATGATGCCCCAGAACCAGTGGCTCAGCGCCGAAGCGTCCCTTTCCTGGGGGATTTACCGCAACATACCCTTTGCCCTGCTGGGCCTGCTGGTGATTGTGCTGTTCTATCACAGCGCAAGGGAGCACAAGGACCGGGCGTTCCGTTGGATATGGCTGACCATCGTGCTGAGCTTTGGTTTCTACATTCCGGTGGTGCTTTGGGCGGATGCCGTGCCCATGATTGGGATGCTGGTGATTCCCAAAACCTGCGCCTATGTGTGGACGGTGCTCATTGGATATTTTGCCATGAAACAGGAATGCAAATAAGGAGGAACCGCTTATGAAACGCTATATGAGCTCAGCTCTGCTGTATGCCATTCTGGCCATGATTGGCGGCGTGTTTTATCGGGAGTTCACCAAGTTCAACGGATTCACTGCCCGGACCACGCTCTCCGTCGTACATACCCATTACTTCCTGTTAGGGCTGGTGTTTTTCCTTCTGCTGGTGGTGCGCGGGGTGACCCAGGTCATGGGGGCCGATCTCTCCAAGGGCGTGGACGCCGCTATCTCCGGCATGGCCGGAATCGGGCACATTCTGCTGGGTGTCAGCCTGGTACTTCTGTTGCTGCAAATCAAGCGCAGTGTGTCGGCTTTCCAGCCCTGAACCGCACAATAAAATACAGCGAGGGGCCGATACCACGCACGGTATCGGCCCCTTTGGCGATGGCGCTCAGGTTGGTCTCCCTGGGTGGGCAGGTAGTCCTCAATCTCCCGGAACCGGGGATGCGGTCACGGACCGGCTTGTTGTATTGTATTCTTCGCATAGATTATCTCCCTTGCTGTGGCGGGGTGTTCTTTTCCAGAGGAATTGTGTTTGTGCATTGCTTTTTCTCGTTGTAGTAATTTGTACAGCCATAGAAGACATCGCCGCTTTTCAGGTTTTTTCTCACAATCAAATATCCATCGGCACATTTGGGACATTTCAGGATGTTGTGCATATGCACCTTATCATTCGTCATAAAATCACAGAGCTCTGCTTCGTTGGTACATATCCAGTCATCTCCCACTGCCACAACCTTTGCCTGGGTGATCTAGGACAGCCGTTTGGTCAAATTAAACCGCTGCCTTGCGATATCCTGAAACTCGTCAATGATGATATCCGTTTCCCAATTTCACTGATAGAAATCCGCACCTCAGAATAGGCAAAACGGCTTCTCCTCTCAATCGGAATTGCGAACGGACATTTTCGGGGCTTTGGGGGTTTGGCCGGAGCCGGTCCGATCCCACCGTTTTCAATCACCTGCCGCAGTACATCAGACACAAAGAAAAAGCATCTTGACAGACGGACCTGATTGATAATATCTTCGTCCGGCGCCTCGGTGTCGTCGAGGGGGTTGATGCCATTTGCCAGTTTTTCCATATACGTTTTTGCCCGCTCGATTTTTTCCAGCTCTGTCATGAGACAACCTCCTCATCACGCTGCCGCGTCTTCGGATTACGGCGGCAAGTCCCGGAAGTTCCATATTTGCTCTTTCGGCTTTCTTGTGCTATTCTATTGAGTATACCACAAATTCCCCCCTGGGGGAAGAGTGCAGCGGAGGTACATATCATGATTCGAGATATTATGAAAGACGAGACCTTCCTCTCCCAAAAAGCAGAGCCCGCCACGCCTGACGATTTACCCGTCGCACAGGACCTGCTGGACACCCTGGCTGCCCACAAGGACGGCTGCGTGGGCATGGCGGCCAACATGATTGGCGTCCAAAAAAGAATCATTGTCTTTGACAACGAGGGCAGGTACATGGTTATGTTCAACCCGGAAATCATTAAAATATCCGGGCCCTATGAGGCGGAGGAGGGCTGTCTCTCCCTCACCGGCACCCGGAAGGCCAGGCGATGGCAGTCTATCAAGGTGCAGTACCAAAATGAACAATTCCAGACCCGCTTCAAGACCTTCACCGGCTGGACGGCCCAGATTATTCAGCATGAGGTCGACCACTGCGAGGGAATCATTATTTAGGGAGGGGCAGATCATGCGCATCATCATTGCCCCGGCGAAGAAAATGGTGGTGGACATGGACAGCTTTGCCGTGGACAACCTGCCTCAGTTCCTGGAGCGGACAGAGCGGTTAAAAGCGGCTCTGCAAGCCATGACCCCCAAGGAATTGCAGAGCCTCTGGAAGTGCAACGACGCCATTGCCAAGCTGAACGTGGAGCGGCTGGCCCACATGGACCTGCGCCGCAATCTCACCCCGGCTGTCATCGCCTACGAGGGCATCCAATACCGCTACATGGCCCCCGGCGTGATGGAGGCGGTCCACCTGGACTACCTCCGGGAGCACCTGCGCATCCTCTCCGGTTTCTATGGCCTGCTGAGGCCCTTCGACGGCGTGAGCCCCTACCGGTTGGAGATGCAGGCTAAGCTGACGGTGGACGGCTGCCGGGACCTGTACCAGTTCTGGGATGACCGCATGGCCCGGCAGTTGGCTGCCGAAACGGACACCGTGCTGAATCTGGCCTCCAAGGAGTACAGCAGGGCGGTGGAGCCCCATCTGCCCGAGGGCGTCCGCTTTGTCACCTGCTCCTTCGGCGAGTGGAAGGGGGGTAAGGTCGTTGAAAAAGGCACCCAGTGCAAAATGGCCCGGGGGCAGATGGTGCGCTGGATGGCGGAACGCAAAATCGAAGACCCGGAGAATCTCCGGGCCTTTGACCAGCTGGGTTATTGTTTTCATGGGGAGCTGTCCGCGAAAAATCACTATGTATTCCTCAAGCAATCGGAACGCTCTATTTGACAGAGGACGGCTGTCTCGTTGCCGCTTTACGGTTCCGTCTCATTTGAGTGCCTCCAAAAGTCCGGCGGAAAAGGCCCGGTGGCCCTGCTCTGTGAAGTGTACGCCGTCGTAAGCCATGGGGATTTTCCAGTCCCCGGCGTCGGCAAAGCGGACGCCCAGCCAGGAGCGGGGATCGTAGCCGTAGGTGTTGGAGTCACCAAAGCAGATGACGTTCATTTTCTTACCCCCAAACAATCGTTTACTCTCTCATTCGGTTTCCCTACGGGCGCTGAACCGCGAATACTATGCGGTCTGGATGTCCGCTTGCGGCAGGTTTTAAATGGCATTTCTCAGCCTTCCCAATATCTCCTCATCCGCCTGACCGATAAAGTCCAAAACGGTCAGGCATCTGTACTTCGTTGATCCTGCCGTGATTATAGGCAATCAATCGCTCAGCAACGATATTGTAGCTCCAGCTCGTACTGTACCGGTCTTCTTTTTTGACAGCAAACCCAATTGGCAGCAGGTCGTTTCTCATTCCCGGAGTTACCATCATAGGGGATATGCCGAGGTAATCCGCAGCAATTTTAGCGGTGATCTTTGGCATCGCTCTGATTTCATCGTCCGTATACTTTCCCATACACTCCACCTCCTCTCCGCTGGACGTTAAAATAGATGCATTTTTATTGTACCATAAACGGGAGCCTACATGGGAAAAACATATGTTTTTTTGAAGAAATCTTAGGCGGAAATTATTTTCGATAAAAGAAGCGGGCTGATGGAGATTTTATGCGGCAGTCAGATAGTAGCCCCTCCATCGTGCAATCCCCTGCGCCAGGGCCTCCGCATATCATCCCCCCGCAAAATCTTCTGTAGAATTTCGCGGCGGAGTATGGTATCCTAAAATAAGACAGCCGAAGTCATACAGTGCGGAGGGGGGACCATCATGCTGCGCGTATTTTTAGTCGAGGACGAGAGCATCATCCGGGAGACCCTGCGGGACACGGTGCCCTGGGGGCAGTACGGCTACACCTTCGCCGGGGAGGCCGGGGACGGGGAGATGGCCCTGCCCCTCATCCGCCAGGTGAAGCCCGACGTACTCATCACCGACATCCGCATGCCCTTCATGGACGGGCTGGCCCTCAGCGAGCTGGTGAGGCGGGAGTTCCCGGAGATCAAAATCATCATCATCTCCGGCTACGACGACTTTGAGTACGCCCGGCAGGCCATCAGCATCGGCGTGGACCAGTATCTCCTGAAGCCCATCACGAAAAAGGCCCTGCTGGACGTGCTGGAGGAGCTGAAGGAGAAGATCGAGGGCGAGCGGGCCAACCGGAGTTACCTGGCCCAGTTCCACCGGGAGGCGGAGGAGTACGAGC
>CAJUJW010000011.1 GCA_910586735.1 uncultured Oscillibacter sp.
TGGGCCGGGGCCTCCTTGTTCTTGGGGCGGCGGCCACGGCGGGGAGGCTCCGGCTCCTCCTGGGGCTTCTCCCACTCCTGCCCGCCCTCCGGGGGATCTTTGGTGGCTGATGTCTCCTGGGATACAGATTGTTCCGCCATGATTTTATCAATCAAATCCCCGGAGATGTCAATTACATTTCCAGTAGTGCGTTCCGGCACAGGGCTATCCAATGTTTCAGGGCCAGCAACACCCAGTTTGACTTGCTCCTGTATTCCGGTGTCCGGGAGCGAGGGCTGTCCTTCGTCAATGGAGAGCTGGGTTTTATCTTCTTCCACTTGCTAACCTCCTTTTTATCGTTGATTATATATGAAAACACCGCCCATAGTCTCCATAGGGCGGTGTTCCATGTAATGTGATAGATTTTATTGTCATATTGTAAGAAATTTTGCAGTTTAGCGCACTTTCCTATTAAAAACGTCCCCGTGGGGCCGGCAGGGCCGGTAGCTCCGGTGGCGCCCGCGGCTCCGGGGGCTCCGGCGGGGCCGGCGGGACCGCCCGCGGGGCCGGTGGGACCCTGGGGGCCGGTGGGCCCGGTGGGGCCGGTGGGACCCTGCATGGGAGAGGCGTCCAGAGCGCCCTGCATCTTCCCCTTCAGGAAAATCTGGTTCTGAACAGCCGTCTCCAGCAGACCGCGAACGCTCTCGTTGGCGTTCAGCACGTCTTCCACGGTTGCTGCGGGGCCGCTGAGGCCGGGCAGGGTTCCGAGGATATATTGCATCTTCTCGCCCTCAGCATTGAGGATATGGCTCAGGCCAAGCTCCTCCATGGCGATGGAGGAAAGAATCTGATTAACCGCATCTTCCCGCCGGATGGGCGGGTCAACGTTGGGGAAACTGGGTAGAGACATAATTGAGAAGCTCCTTTCACATTGTGGGCTGCGCTGCGAAAGCGCATAGGCATGCCGACGGGAGAGGAAGGCTCTCCAGCGCCGCGCCCGAGATACTCTATGCGCCTGCGCGCCAACAGGTTCCGGCTGGAACCCAATTGCCGCTTCCGTCATAGGTTGGAACGGCGGCAATTGATATCATGCCGTAACACTCCGGCCCCGGCGGTCGCTTGAACGTGCTGATGAAACCTCCATTGTTTCGCCGAGAAGCAGCGCCAAACGCGGGCGGTAGAGAGGAGAACTGAGCATGGAAATGACCATTGGTACGGATACAGTCGTGATGCTGGCGGAGCTCCTGTCCGCCCTGGGCGTGATAGGCGGCGTGGTCCTTTGGCTCTTCAAGTTTGTTCAGCGGAGCAGAAGACAGGCGGAGGAGCTGAAGTCCATCCGCAAGGAGCAGACCCTGATCTGCTACGGGCTGCTGGCCTGTTTGAAGGGCTTAAAGGAGCAGGGCTGCAACGGCCCGGTTACGGAAGCCATGAACCGGCTCGAAGAGCATCTCAATCAGGCTGCGCACGACGAAGAGGGCTGAAGGCAAATCCTGTTCACAGGCTTTCCCGCGCCTGCCGGAGAAGCGGAGGCGCTTAAAACATGAGCGAATCTTACAATATGGGGAACGGTACATTATGAATCAGATTGACTGGAAACGAAAGCTGAGCTCCCGCAAGCTTTGGGCGGCGATGGCGGGCATCATCACGGGCCTGGCCATGGTGTTCGGACTGGATGAGAGTACCATCAGCTCCGTAGCAGGCGCTGTGGTATCGGTGGCTTCCGTGGTGTCCTACATCATTACCGAGGGCAAGGTGGACGCGGCGGGGGTCAAAAAGGCTGCGGATGATAAGGTGTGAATTGAAACCGCGTGTTGGCCTATGCCGAAAAGCGCGCGCCAAAGGGCTCCCGCCGGTCAAACCGGCGGGAGCCTCTTTTTGACAAACGCTCGTTCCTCAAGGCGCCGTTCTCCGCTCCACCTGGTCATTCCACCGCTTCAGCATGGCGCAGAACTGCTCCCGCGTCAGCCCCTGGCGGAGCATCAGATCCCCCTCCTCATTCCCGAGGAGAATCCCCTCCTTCAGAGCCCACTCCACGCCCTCCTTATAGGCGGGACTCGGGTTGTTATCCATCGCCTTCCACACCTCCAGTCTCCTCTTAAACTCCGCCCACTTCTCTGGGTCCACATAATAGGCCGGGCAGTGCTTCCCGGTCACATCAAAGTGCCGGTAAACGTTCTCCAGCGGGATGTGATACTTCTCCATCAGCGCCCGGCACAGGGCAAACGCGTTTTCCAGCGTGGCCTCCGTAGCCTGGTAGGTCCCGTCCCGCACCGTGTCGCACAGCTCCACGCTGATGGAATTTGCGTTGCGGACAATTTGATACATGGTCCCGCCGCCGGTCTCTTCGGCGCCGGCATACTTTTTTCCGCCTACGGCCCAGGCCGCGCAGAGCTCCGGCACAGAACGGTAAATGGTGGTATCGTCCACAAAGTAGTGGGCGCTGGCCTGCACCACGGTCCTCTGATAGTAGGCCGCGTTATTCGCCGCCGTATCTCCGTCGTTGCCGGTGTAGTGGATGACCAGATACCGGATCTGGTCCGCCGTTCTCTTCTCTCCGTAGTTTTCCGGGTTTGCCAGCTGTTCTTTTATGGTCAATCCCTGTTCAGCGTTCACAATGGAAACATCTCCTTCGGACTCCGCCGGCTGATCTGCGGGCCCGCTCATGGCAGCTCTACAATGTCCATGACAGCACCCTCCACGCATAAGGCGCTTTTGGCGTCCAGCACCAGGGACAAGCATGTCTCGCATCCGCAGGCTGAACAGGGATGCAGCACGGCAGACATGCGCAGAGACTGGAGGCCGCGGGTCAGATCCTCCATCGGGAAGCACAGCGGCAGCGCGTCTGTAAACATGCCGCAGGGCGACTGCTTGAGAAAAATGGTACCCGTCCCCTTCGCAGGAGCCGCAGCGCGGACATTCAGCGTACACTGGACTGTGTACGTCTTCCCCGGGCTCAGATAGATCTGACCGGAAGCGCACTCATCCCAGCGAATGGCTTTCCCCGCCCGGCTCCGCTTTCTCCAGGTCAGGCGGCTGCCCGGATCCCACAGCGCCCCCTCCCGCCGGCCCGCCAGCTGGAGGGCGCTGCCCTCACAGGTCCGTTCCCTATGGGGAGCCGGATGGGGCGGCGGACAGGGGGAGGGGCAAACCGGCGGACGGGGGGAGGGACCGGGCGGGCTGGGCGGGTCGGGCGGAGGCGGGGGAAGCGGACAGAACTCCAGCACCTGGCTCAGCTTGTTTTTCAGCAGCATCTGGTTCTGGGTGACCGCCTCGACAAGAGCGGTTACGCTTTTGTTGACGGTCAGCACATCCTGCGGACGGGCACAGGGACTTGTACCCGGCAAGGTCCCTAAGATATATTGCAGCTTCTCACCCTCGGCATTGAGGATATGGCTCAGGGCAAGCTCCTCCATGGCGATGGACGCGATAATCATGGTCAGAGCCTCTTCCCGTGTCATATCCGCCCCATTGGGGGGAAAGGAAGGCATCGACATATTCAAAACTCCAGTATGCGTTCCGGTCAGTGCCGGAACGAGAATGCGCGGCAGGATATTCATGCCGCTGTTCCACTCTATGACAGCCGGGGCGGCTCTGTTCCAGGGGGAACCCTCCAGCCGGCGGGCGCATAGACTACCTCGGGCACGGCTTTGCGGAAAGCCCCTCTTCCCTCGTACCGCACCGGCGCGCCTCCTATCTGAAAGGAGATTCTCTTTTATGTCTCTGCCCAGTTTTCCCGTATCCGACCCGCCCATTGAGCGGGAGGACGCGGTTAATCAAATTCTCTCCTCCATCGCCATGGAGGAGCTCAGACTGGGTCATATCCTCAATGCCGGGGGTGAGAGGCTGCAATATATTCTAGGCACCCTGCCCGGCCTCAGCGGTCCCCCCGCCACGGTGGGCGACGTGCTGGCCGCCAACGACAGCGTCCGCGGCATGCTGGAGACCGCCGCGCAGAATCAGCTCTTCCTGAAGACGAAGATGCAAAAGGCGCTGACGGCCTCTCCCATGCAGGGTCCCGCCGGACCGGCAGGAGCTGCGGGACCAGGTCTCACATCCGCTTTTCCGCCAACACCCAGGGAAGCAGCATCCCCGTGTCGCCGAATGGAACTCTCGTCGCCCTGCCCAACGCCCAGGCTCTGTCCCCCGGCTTTACGGCCAACTCTTGGAACTCCGTGTTCACCGTGCCTGAGTCCGGCGTCTATCAGATTTCTTACCATGTGAATACCACGACGGTCCTTCCGTTAAAGATCCAGCTGGTGATTAATGGGGCGGGCAGTGCCCTCTCTACCATCGATCCGGTGGTACCCACAACCAGTTACGAAAATAAAATCAAGATTATTCTTCCCGCGAACTCCAAAATTTCACTTAGGATCTTCTCCAAGATTGCCGGAGCCGCTGTTCTGACAGGCGGCGGCGCGGGGGCTTCCCTGTCCATCATCCGGCTGGATGAAGCCATCGGGGCGGGTGAAATACCGCCTGACCCCGGAGAACACGACAGCGATGTCGAGATAGGGGACGAGTAGGCGGAGCGCCGCTGAAAGATTGCTCCCGCCGGCAAAGGCCGGCGGGAGCAATCTCCTGACCAGATAAAAGGAGGTTTTGCAATGGTAAGCGTCAGCCTGTGTATGATTGTGAAAAACGAAGAGGACGTACTGGCGCGCTGTCTGGAGAGCGCGGCGGATTTGGTGGACGAGATCATTATCGTGGACACCGGCTCCACCGACCGCACCCGGGAGATTGCCGCCCGCTTTACCGACAAAGTCTATGACTTCCCCTGGCGGGATGATTTTTCCGCCGCCCGCAACGAGTCCTTTTCCCATGCCTCCATGGATTACAGTATGTGGCTGGACGCGGACGACGTGCTGCTGGAAGAGGACCGAAAGGCGTTTCTTGCCTTAAAGGAGACGCTGGACCCCGCTGTTTCGGTGGTGATGGCGCCTTACCACGCCGGATTTGATGAGAGCGGCCATGTGACGTTCTCCTACTACCGGGAGCGCCTGATTAAAAACCATGGCGGAATGCGCTGGACGGGGGCCGTCCACGAGGTGGTCACACCGGCAGGAAGAATCCAGTATGCAGATTTCGCCGTCACCCATCGCAAGACCCGCCCCTCCGACCCGGGCCGGAACCTGCGGATCTATGAGGCGCAGCTGGCGGCCGGGAAAACCCTGGACCCCCGCCAGCAGTTTTACTATGGACGGGAGCTGTACTACCACCGCCGCTGGAAGGACGCGCTGGATGTCTTTGAGCGGTTCCTGGCGGAGGGCCGGGGGTGGGTGGAAAACGAGATCGACGCCTGCTGCCACTGTGCCTATTGTCATAAGGAGCTGGGCCATGACCAGGCGGCCCTGGCGGCCCTGTTCCGCACGTTTGAATATGACCGGCCCCGGGCTGAGACCTGCTGTGAAATCGGGTCTTGGTTTTTCCAGCGGGAGCAGTACCGCCAAGCCGCCTACTGGTATGCCCTGGCCCTGACCTGCGTCAGGGACGATAGTCGTGGCGCATTTGTGTCCCCGGACTGCTATGGCTACCTTCCCTGCATCCAGCTGTGCGTTTGCTACAGCCGCCTGGGAAATCAGAAACGGGCGGAGGTTTTTAACGAGCTGGCCGCGGCCTGCAAACTGGATTCAACGGCGGTCCGCCGCAACCGGGCGTTTTTCCGGAGCCTGGCGGAGCAAACGGGGTAACGCTGCGTTCATTTGAATTAGGGTTATAATTATGATGATACGTAGTGAAAACAATATACAAAGGAACAACTTAGGTTAAATATTATCTTGCTCATCAAAACGCCATCTGCATCTCTTTGTCAACACAAGACAAAGCAGACAAAACCTGTGTGTAACGATAGTTATACGCAGGTTTTGCTTCTTTTGGTGAAATTGCCTTAAAATTAGTACTCGAAACTAGCTATAATTACATATCACATGTGTTGGCAATCAGATTTAAGGAGATTGTTCATACGCAACGGCCTGTGAAAAGCCTTGGAGGTATACTGTATGCCTTGGTCAGCAGCACATTAGGGCCTGCGGGGTATTCCTGTTTTGAAACGCTGTGCGGAAGGCGTGTATCCCGACGAGGATGCTATGTTCGCGATTGTGGAAATACCGGCGGCGTGGGACGCGTTGAAAATCGCCGCTGAGCCGCCGCGAGGCCGTGCGTGACGCCATCAAAGCCTCCCGCACGGAGGGCTTTACCTGGAACAAGCCGTTTACCTTTGGCGAAACCGGCAACAATACCGTCTCTAGCCGGGTGGCTGCACAGTGGAGAAAACACGAGGAAACCGTCATCTGCTGTCTTTCCTGCGTATATCCCGAGGATACCGCTCACTACCAGTTTATTGACCCTAATGCCTGATTCAAACCATATCCGCACAATAATTTAAGCAACACAAGCCGGACGCGCCAGACCCATAATTTGGGCTCTGGCGCGCCTTTTGTTCCATTGAAAGGGGATATCATGCGGCTGTTCTCCGCCCGTTCCGGGGAAAACCGGACCTCCCCGAACAGCGCGTTTCGCCCGCGCGCCGAAAAACCTGTATCGCCTTGAGCATACCGCACGGCCTCGGCCATGGCCCTGCCCATGCTGGCCGCCGGCGCCTCCGCCAAGGAGGCCAAGGGCTGGTGGAGCGAGGAGTGCTGGGACACGGAGACCCTGGTCTCCCTGGGCGCGAAGCCTCCCGCGTACAACAAAAACGCTAAGGTCTACGAGATCGGCGCGCCGGAGCAGCTGCTGTACCTCTCCGGCAGCTGGAAATCCGCCGACACCAACAAGGACGGCGTGCCCGACGCCCCCCGGGACGGGCATTACGTGCTGACGGCGGACATCGACATGGGCCCGCTGATGGAGAAAATCGGCCAGGCCATTGCCAAAGCCTCCGGCGGGGAGGCCGAGGGCTGGATGCCCCCCATCTCCGCCAACAAGGATGAAACCGCCGGCAAAACCGACGGCTGGTTCAAGGGCAAAATCGACGGCCAATATCACACCATCTCCAACCTGCGTATCTGCCGGTCCGAGGAGAAGTACGCCGCCCTGGTGGGGTATCTGGGCGACGAGACCTTTGCCAGCCCCTCCATTCGGAACCTGGGTCTGGTGGGCAAGTGCGAGGGCCCTGTCCGCAACTGCCTGTCCTACATGAAGGTCAAGGCCAAGGAGCTGACCGGCGGGCTCATCGGCAGCATCGAGACCGGGGGCGCGGTGGAGAACTGCTATGTGGGCGGCTCCCTGACCGTCTCCAACGGCGATGGACCCGTCTCCGGCGGCGGCGTGGCCGGGGCCTTCGCGGCGGCGGAGTTCCTGAAAAACACCGTCTCCGTGGTCAAGAAAGTGGAAGGCGAGGAGGGCGCGGCCCTCTCCGGCAACCAGCCGGAAAAGCACCCCAACCGGGCGATTTTCCAGAGCGCCAATGCCAAGGTCCTCCAGAGCCGGGACCAGTATGAGAAAGAGCTCAAGTGGAACTTCAAGAACACCTGGGCCTGGGTGGGAGAGCCTGACGCGGGCTATCCCATGCCGGCGGGCTTCGTCAAGGCCGGGAACGCCCCCGAATTGAAGGTGGCCAAGGACCTCGCCGTCGAGGAACCCGTCCTCCTGCTGGACGACCTGCCGGTGAACTGGGCCGCCAAGGGCACCCAGCCCAGTATTAAGGTCCGGCTGCTCCTCCCCGAGGGGAAGAAGGCCGACAGCCTCAAGGTCTTCTACGGCAGAAGCCCGGAGAAGCTGACGGACTCCGTGGACGTGCCCGAGGGCGGCGCGGTGAGGCTGCCCCTGAAAGACCCCGGACAGTATTACTACTGCGCCGCCGCCGTGGTGGACGGCGAGACTGTCACGGTCCCCACGGATACCTCCGCCCCCCTGCCCCTGGAGCTGGACGACGGCGTGATTGACGCCAACCCCCGGGAGATTCTCTGCCAGGTGGACGAGACCTATGCCCAGGTGAACCTCAACTGGCTCACCGACCCCGCTGTGACGGACTCCAAGGTCTGGTATCGGGCCAAGGGCGAGAACGACTGGCAGGCCGTCAAGGGGGAGAGCGTCCTCCACTACCTGACCAAGGGCTGGGAGGAGACACAGAGCCACTCCGCCGTTCTCACCGGCCTGAAGGCGGAGACCACTTATGAGTACGCCGTGGGCGGCACCTGCCGGGGAAAGGACTGCCGCAGCGCGGTCCACAGCTTCACCACCCTGCCCAACGAGGCGGAGTACGGCCCCCTGGAGGGCACGGGCTGGTGCGTCATCGGAGACGCCAGCTTCGTCTTCATCAACGCGGACCCCTACTCCGGGAAAAAGGGCGCGAACATTGAGGCCGACCGGGCCAAGTTCTTCGCCGAGCAGACAGCCTGGGCCAAGAAGGTCTACGAGGAGGCGGACTGCACCTGGCGTATCATGGCGGCCCACGTGGGCACCTACATTGTGAACTTCAACGACCCCGCCGGCTATCCTTCTATCAGAGAGGGGAGGCAGAGGACTGATCCAAATTCGATGTCATCGACCAATATGACATTACCGTCAGCCTGAGCAAGGGCGCGGTAAAGGCCCAGGCCGCCGACTGATAAGTATAGGCTCCCGCTTTTCGGGGTTTGCTCCGAAGGGCGGGGGCCTTTCTTGTTACTGAGTACAGCCTGACGAGAGGAGACTGCACGATGGAATTTTCAGAATACTTCCCCACATAGGACCAGCTGACCGCCAAGCAAATCGCCCCAGCATCCATTAAACCATGACCCTACTCAGCCGCGCGCCAAACCGGCTCAACACCTCATTTGTAATCGTCTCCCCCGCTTCGGACAAGTCGCAGACACTGATCTCCCTCTGCCCGGACGCCCCAATGACTACCGCAATATCGCCGCTCTCCACACCTGGAATCCCCGTCACATCCACCAATGTCTGGTCCATGCAGACGAGGCCGACCACAGGGGCTTCCGTCCCCTTGAGCAAAACCTTCCCCCGCCCGCGGGACAGGGCGCGGGGGAAGCCGTCTGCGTACCCGATGGTCAGAACGGCGATACGCCGGTCGCATTCCGCCGTGTATCCAAAGCCATAGCCCGCGCGCTCCCCTTTGCGCAGGTCCCTTACCGACGCCACCCGCGCTTTCAGGGACAGAACCGGCCGCAGGGCAACGGGACAGGTCTCCAAACCGGCGCGGCCGCTCAGCACGCCGTAGAGGGCGATGCCCACTCTGGCGTAAGCGCCTCCGAGTTCCGGGTAGTTGAGAAGCCCATAGCTGGACAGCAGGTGCGCCCTGCCATAGGACAGGCCCCGTTTTCGCAGGTCGCCGAGGACCTCGCAGAACGCCGCCGCCTGGATGAGCGTAAACGCCTCGTCCTCCCCGCCTCGGGTCTCGTCGGCGCACAGGTGCGTGAAGACCCCCTGGACGCGCAGACTGCGCAGCTGAAACACCTGGGCGATTTCCGCTTTCTGTTCCGCCGGGACGCCCAGACGGCGCATCCCCGTGTCGATTTTCAGATGGACCCTCAGCTTTTTCCCGCAGTCATTCAGCTGCCGGGCGTGTTCCGCGTCGACCACCGTCTGCGTCAAATGGTATCTCCGCAGAAGGGGAACCTGCCCCGGATGGGTGTAGCCCAGCACCAGAATCTCCCCCCGGACCCCGTGCCGCCGGAGTTCCGCCCCCTCCTCCGCCGCAGCAACGCAGAAGGCCCGGACGCCCAGGCGGTTCAGCTCCTTCGCCGCCAAAACCGCCCCGTGGCCGTAGGCGTTGGCCTTGACGGCGGGCATCAGCGCGCAGCCCTCCGGCAGCAGGGACCGCAGCCGCTCCACGTTATGCCGCAGGGCGGCCCGGTCCAGCTCAATCCACGCCCGCGCCTTCGGGTACGGCTTCGGCGGCGGGGCCAGCAGGAGCAGATGGGACAGGAGCAGGCTGAGCGCCAGCACCGCCAGAAAGTGGACAACCGTGTTTTCCACCAGCGGCCCGGTCAGACCCGCGGCCCCCGCGCCCCGCCGCGTCAGCACGATGCACCAGGGATGGAGCAGGTACACCAGCGCCGTCAGCCTCCGGACCTCCCGCCGCTCGCCCTGGTTGAAACCCAGCAGGAGGGAGAACAGAAACACCATCAGGAAGGGGAAGCTGAGATACATGCTGTCAAACCGCTGGACTCCCGCCCCGTGAAGAAGCAGGGCCTCGGAGACCAGCGTAGACAGAGAGACCAGAAAGCCCGCCAGGGAGACGCGCCGCCCCAGGGTAATCCCCGCCGCCCCCAGCAGGAGGAACAGCGGGACGTAAAACAGCCCGTTCCGGGTGTAGGTGAACACCCGAAAGACGGCGTCGTAAAGACGGGCCGCGCCCTCCGGCAGCAGGCCGTAATAGCTGTCGCCGCCCAGGCCGACCAGGTACAGCCCCCCGGCAATCAGAAGGGCTTTTTTCTCTCCCAGGCGGCTGAGGAGCCGGGCGATGGGCGCGCCCAGAAGCAGGGCCGGGAGATACCAGAGATGGTAAAAGCTGCCGTCAAACAGCACCTGCCGGGGGAAGTCCGGGGACAGCTGCCCCGCGTACCAGTTGAGGGGCAGGTACAGCAGGACGCCGGCCCCGTACAGGAGCGCCGTCTTTTTTAGGAACCGCCCCGTGGAGCGCCAGCCGTCCCGGCCCAGGAAATACCCGCTGACCATGATGAAATAAGGCACCGCCACCCGGCGGAGCACCGTCAGGAGCCAGAGAAACTGCCCCTCGGCGGAACGGGTGTGATTGGCAACCACCAGGGCGACGGCGACGAGGCGGAAGTCGTCCAGGGCCGGGAATTTCCCCGCGGCCCCGGCGGGCGCGCCCGCCCTCATGGCGTCACCGCCAGTTCGATGATGGCGGAAACCAGCCGCTCAAAGGACAGTCCCGCCGCCTTCATCATATTTGGAAAGCGGCTGTGGGCGGTGAAGCCGGGGATGGTGTTGACCTCGTTGAACACCAGGCGGCCCTCCGGGGTCAGAAATTGGTCCACACGGGCAAAGCCCCGGCAGTCCAGCGCCCGATAGATCGCCTTCGCATTTTCCTGAATCCGCCGTCGCTGGTCCGGCGTGACCCGGGCGGGCACGTGGATGGCGGAGGTTTTTAGGGTGTACTTCTCCGTGTAGTCGAAGAAGTCCCCGGCAAGGGCGATCTCGTCCGGCTCTCCCACCGTCAGGACATCGTTTCCCAAGACGGCGCAGCCCACCTCAAAGCCGGGAACCGCCGCCTCCACAATGGCCTGTTCATCGTAGGCAAAGGCCGCCTCCAGGGCGGCGGGGAGGGCGCTTCTCTCCATGACCCTGGTAATTCCGAAGGAGGACCCGGCCCGGAGGGGCTTGACGAACAGGGGATACCCGATTTCCTCCGCCCGCTCCAGGGTCTCCCGGTCCGCCCGCCTCGCCGTGAAGGACTCCGGCACGTCGATTCCGGCGGCCCGGACCAACCTGTGGGCTCGGTCCTTGTCCATGCACAGCGCCGAGGCCAGCACGCCGCAGCCCGCCAGGGGAATCCCCGCCAGCTCCAGCAGGCCCTGGACCGTGCCGTCCTCCCCGTTCCGCCCGTGGAGGACGGGAAAGGCGGCGTCCAGGTGAATCCGCCGGAGGGCCCGTTCCTCAAACACCAGCAGGGCGGCCCGGCTTCGGCTGGGGGACAGCGCCGCCGGGGCGCAAATTTCTCCGCTGTTCCAGCTGCCGTCCCCGACGCGGCTCACCGGGCCGGTGTAGTGAAACCAGTCCCCGTTCCGGGAGATGCCCACCATCACCGGCTCGTACTTCTCCCGGTCCATGTGCCGCAGGACGGCGGCGGCGGACTGGAGGGACACCCCGTACTCCGGGGAACAGCCGCCGAAGAGGACGGCGATTTTTAATTTCCGATCCATAATAATCTCCCCCTCTCACAGGGCGCGGAAGGCCCACAGGTTGCTGATCTGGGGCTCCAGCGTCTCGTAGTCCCAGAGCATGCCGCTTCGCTGGGTACTGTTGGGGTCGTTGACGGTAAACCGCCCGTCCCGCGTCCCGGTGATGACGATGAAGTGCCCGCTGGTGGTGAAATCCCCCGGCCCCACCACGCAGATGATGGGCCATCCCTCCTCCAGCGCGCTTTCCATCCTGGACTTCATCAGGGGCAGCTCCTCCCCCTCCACGCCGAAGTGGGAGGCCCCTTGACTCATGAGGGTCCAGGCCGTCCCCGCGCCGTAGACGTAATAGCCCTCCTGGGCGGCGTACCGGGCCACGGCGTAGGGCGTGATGGTGTCGTCCCCCGTCAGCCCCGCCGCCACCATGGCAAGACACGCGGGCCCGCAGCCGCTGACCACCACGGAGCTGGCCCCGTAGTCCCCATAGCCCCAGCGCTGATCGTATTGCAGCAGAAGGGGAATCTCCCCGGCCTCCACCTCGCCGATGGTGTCGGCGAACACCTGCCCCTTTTTCTCCGGGTACTCCAGCACGAAGTCCAGCATGTCCAGGTTCCGGGACAGCATTTTCAGCAGGTCCTCCGGGTAGTCCTGGCAGCGGTCAATCACGTCCTGGACCCGCCCGTCCTGGGCCGCCAAGTCCCGCAGGGCCTGTAAGGTCTCGCAGTCCAGAGAGGCCCGGATGATTTCCGCCGGCCCGCCGCCCGCCGGTTCGTCCACCTGATATGCCAGGGCGTCGGGCGGGGGAGTGATTTGGCGGAACATGGAGACCAGCTCCCGCCCGAGGACCATCAGCCCGGCAATGGTCAGCGCCCACACAAGGGCCTGGAGAATCAGCGCCCTCCGAAGCTGTCTGCGCCGTCTTTTCCGGCGGCGGGCCTGTCCGTTTTCAAAATCCATCATGCGTGCTTCCATCGTAAGCCTTCCTTTCTGGTGTCGTTGGTAAATGGGAAAGCGCCTCTGTTGGGTTTGATTCTACCAAACAGAGACGCCGGATGCTTTAAGATGGAATTGTCGAATCCTTAAGATTTTCCTAAGAGGAGGTATAGATTTTATGACCCTGTCCCGGGCAGGCGGATGATGAAGGCGACGGTGTGGTTTTCACTGGACGCCCGGATGCTTCCGCCGTGGAGGAGCACAATCTCCTTGGCGATGGCCAGTCCCAGGCCCGTGCCTCCCGTGCCGGTGGAGCGGGCCTGGTCCAGGCGGTAGAACTTATCAAAGAGGGCCTCCAGCTTTTCCGCCGGGATGTCCTCCCCCTGGTTCTGGAAGCGGATGACCACGTCCTGTTCCGCCCGCTTGGCAGAGACCGCAATCTCGGTCCGGGGGTCGCTGTAGGCCGCGGCGTTTTTCAGGATGTTCCCGAACACTCGGGCCAGCTTTTCCGCGTCGCCCAGGACGGTCAGGTCCTCGTCCATGCCCAGGGCCACGGTATTGCCCCGGGCCGCCAGAACCGGCGTCAGCTCGTCCGTCAGCTGCACCAGCAGACAGCAGAGGTCCACCGGTTCCCTGGCCAGCGCGATCTGCCGGGAGTTGTAGCGGGTGATTTCAAAAAACTCGTTCATCATGGTCTCCAGCCGGTAGGCCTTGTCCAGGGCGATACGCACCCGCTTGGCCCGCTGTTCCGGCGGGCTGTCCGGCTCCTCCTCCAGGAGGTTCAGGTAGCCGATGACCGAGGTCAGGGGCGTGCGGATGTCGTGGGCCAGGTACATGACCAGCTCGTCCTTCCGCCGTTCCGCCAGGGCGGTCGCCTCCTTCCGTTCCGCCAGGGTCCGCTTGACGGCGTTCAGCTTCCGCTCGAAGGGCAGCATCTCCGGGGAAAGGCGGATCGGTTCCCCGTCGTCCGTCAGCAGGGACTCGATGCCCTGGTTGATCTCGCTGAAATAGCGGCTCATGCCCCGGAAGACCAGCCACAGCATCACGGCGAAAACCAGGAACGCCGCCCCGCAGAAAAAGAGGTCCTTGTTGAGGCGGAAGTGGTCGGCGTAAAAATAAAAAGCCTCCTGAATGCCCATGTCCAGGACGTTTACCAGAAACCAGACGATAACGTCCCCCATGCGCCGCTTCCAGAGCAGCCGGTACAGAGCCGCGACAATCAGGACCGACAGCGCCACGCTGCCGCACACCCGCCGGGTGAGCTTGGAGTGAAAGACCGAATACTCGTCCCTATCCTTCCGCTTCAATTTTATACCCCACTCCCCATACCGTTTTGATGTACTTGGGCTTGTCCGTGCTGTCCCCCAGCTTCTCCCGCAGGTGCCGGATGTGGACCGTGATGGTGTTGTTGGATTTGCTGTAGTATTCGTCCTTCCAGATTTGGTGGAACAGCTCCTCGGCGCCGACGGCGGTCCCCCGGTTTTCCAGGAGAATGCGGAGGATGGAAAACTCCGTGGGGGTCAGCTCCAGGGGCCGGCCGTCCAGAGAACAGGCGTGGGCCTTTTTGTTCAGTGCCAGATCGCCGTGAACCAGCGTGCCCGCCGGGACGGCGGGGCCCGGGTCCCCGGCATGGGCGGGGTTGTACTTTTTGTAGCGGCGCAGCTGGGACTTTACTCTGGCCACCAGCTCCAGGGGGCGGAAGGGCTTGGTCACATAGTCGTCGGCCCCCAGGGTCAAGCCGGTGATTTTGTCGGTTTCCGAGTCCTTGGCCGTCAGCATGATGATGGGCCAGGTGTGGGTTTCCCGAATCCTCCTGCACAGGGCAAAGCCGTCGATGTCCGGCAGCATCACGTCCAGGATGGCGAGATCCAGGTCCGTGGACTCGATACAGGCCAGGGCGTCCCGCGCCGAGTAGAACTTGAAAATCGTGTAGTCCTCTTCCGCCAGATAGGTCTCAATCAGGTCCGCGATTTCGGGTTCGTCGTCTACAACCAGAATCTTGTGGAACATACGCATCCTCCTTTCGGCTCTGCTTTATCGTAGCAGAAAGGCGTTCCCGGTTTGTTGCCCTTTTCCTAAGAAAATGTGAAGATTTCCTTAAGGTGGTTGGGGGGATTCCGCTGGCTGGCGGAGGACCAAATCAAAGGCCCGGAGGACCTCCGGGCCTTTGGCCATCCGGGCCGTCGATTCCTTCGCCCCGCCGGGCCTGGGTTCCGGCGTTTTTTCATAGGCGTCCCATCCTTTTCAATCAGCCGCGCTTTCGCCGCCGCACCTTAGGCTCCCTCATCCTGCAAGGCGTCGTAGCCCTGCTCGCCGGTGCGGACCTTCACCACGTTCTCCACGTTGTAAACGAAGATTTTCCCATCACCGTAGGCCCCGGTGTACAGCACCTTCCGGGCGGTGTCCACCACCAGGCTCACCGGCACCTTGCTGACCACAATAGAAACCTGGATGCTGGGCAGCATGGTGGCCTCCACCTTGGCCCCCCGGAAATAGCCCTCGGTCTTGCCCCGCTGCTCTCCGCAGCCCATGACGTTGAAGGCCGTCATGCCCGTAATTCCGATGTTGAACATGGCCCGTTTCAGGGCGTCGAAGCGCTCCATCTTGCAGAGGATATCTACCCGAGTCATCTTCACGCCGCCCACAGGGGCCGCCTCGGCGGAGACGGGGGGAACCGCCTCCACAGGGACCGCCTCCTGGACGGAGACAGCGGGCGCGGCGGGGATGGGCAGCCCGTCCGGCGTGTCATCGTAGACGAAGGCGAAGCCGCCGTAGGCGGAGGGCAGGCCGTGCTCGGTGATGTCCAGGCCCTTCAGCTCCTCCTCCTGGGAGACCCGGAGGCCGATGGTGTGCTTGATGACCTGGAAGACCACCGTAATCATCACCGCCGCCCAGAGGGCCGTAACGGCCACGCCCAGGCACTGGACCAGCAGGAAATGGGCCCCGTGGCCGTAGAGCAGGCCCTCACTGGTGGAGAAGAGGCCCGTCAGGATAGTCCCGGTAGCACCGCAGACGCCGTGGACGGAGATTGCGCCTACCGGGTCGTCGATTTTCAAAACGGTGTCAAAGAAGTTTACGGAGATGGGCAACAGCAGTCCGGCGATGATACCGATGGCCGCAGCCCCCGCCGGGGACACCACGTCGCAGCCCGCCGTAATGGCCACCAGGCCCGCCAGGGCGGCGTTGAGGGTCATGCCCACGTCGGGCTTCTTATAGCGAATCCAGGTGTAGACCATGGTGACCACGCTGGCCACCGCCGGGGCCATGTTGGTGGTGACGAAGATCAGCCCCGCGCTGACAATGGTGTCGTCTCCCTCCATGCCCACGGTGGAACAGCCGTTGAAGCCGAACCAGCAGAACCAGAGGATGAACACGCCCAGGGCCCCAAGAGACAGGCTGTGGCCCAGGATGGCCCTGGGCTTTCCCTCATCGTCGTACTTGCCGATCCGGGGGCCCAGGATGGCCGCGCCGATACAGGCGCAGACGCCGCCCACCATGTGAACCGCCGTGGACCCGGCGAAGTCGTGGAACCCCATCTGGGCCAGCCAGCCGCCGCCCCAGATCCAGTGGCCGGAGACGGGGTAGATAAAGGCGGAGATGCAGAAGGAGTACAGGCAGTAGGAGATGAACTTGGTCCGCTCCGCCATGGAGCCGGAGACGATGGTGGCGGAGGTGGCGCAGAAGACCGTCTGGAAAATGAGGTACGCAAACAGGGGCACCCCGGCGGGGAGGATGGCGGAGTAATCCCCCCGGACGAAGGGGTCCAGCCCCCCGACGATGGCCCCGGACCCGGCGAACATGAGGCCGAAGCCCAGAATCCAGTAGGTGGGCGTGCCGATGCAGAAGTCCATGAGATTCTTCATCAGGATGTTTCCCGTGTTCTTGGCTCTGGTGAAGCCCGCCTCGCACATGGCGAAGCCCGCCTGCATCAGGAAGACCAGGGCCGCTCCCAGCAGGACCCAGATGGTGTTGACAGATGAATACATAGTTTTCCCTCCTAATAAAAAGGGCAAGGGCGTCCGGGAGCCTTACGCTCTCAGGACGCCCTTGCCCTTGCGATAGTCTCACTTTACCACGGCGGCGGCGGAACCGTCAATGGAGGGATTGCCAAGATATTGGACGGGGATGTCAAAAAATTTCTACGAAATCACACAACATACGCAGAGAGCAGACATCGTGTCACATGCCGTAGCTCTCGATGATCCGCCGGGCGGCCTCCTCCAGCTTCATCCCGCCGTCCATGGCCCGGCGGCGGAGGAAGCGGTGGGCATCCTCCTCGCTCATGCGGTTCACGTCCATAAGAAGCGCCTTGGCCCGGCGGATGAGGGCCTGGTCCGCCTCGTTTCTCCGGGAGGCGGGCCGGGGAGCCGGGGCCCGGTCCAGCAGCAAGCGCAGGGTGGCGGCGAACTCCGGCGGGGAGACGGGGACCGCCAGCTTGTAAAGGTTCTCCCCGCCGCAGAGCTCCAGGCAGGCCGCCTGGGCCGCCACCAGCACCAGGGCCAGGCCCCGCAGGTCCTCTGCCAGGGCGTTGGCGGTCATGTCGCTGAGGTAAAAGCCGCAGATCACCACCCCGCCGCCCAGGCGGCGGACGGCCCGCAGAGCCTCCGCGCCCCCGGCGCAGGGGACGCCCTCCCGGCCCTCCAGGGCCAGAAGGCGCAGAATCCTTCTCCGGGTCTCCTCCCCCCGAAAGGCCACAATGATCCGGTCCATCAATAGGCCGTGAGATACCGGTCCAGCTCCCACTGGGTCACCTGGGTCCGGTACGCCTCCCACTCCCGCCGCTTGCCCTCCAGATACCGCCCCGCGCAGGGGCCCAGGGCCTCCAGCGCCACCGGGTCCCTTTCCAGGGCGGACAGCGCCTCGTCCAGGGAGGCGGGGAGGCTCCTCACGCCCCGCTTTGCCAGGTCCTCCGGGGACATGGCGGAGAGATTCTCCGTCACCGCCGGGGGCGGGTCCAGCCGCCGCTCCACGCCGTCCAGCCCGGCGGCCAGGCACACGGCGAAGGCCAGGTAGGGGTTGCAGGCGGGGTCCGGGCTTCGCAGCTCCAGCCGGGCCCCCCGGTGGGAGGGCACCCGGACCAGGGCCGAGCGGTTGGCGGCGGACCAGGCGGCGTGACAGGGGGCCTCGTAGCCGGGCACCAGGCGCTTATAGGAGTTCACCAGGGGGTTTGTCACGGCGCAGAAGCCGGAGGCGTGGTCCAGCAGTCCGGCCAGGAACTGCCGGGCCAGGAGGGACAGGCCGTCCGGGGCGGCCTCGTCGGAGAAGAGGTTCCGCCCGTCCTGGGAGAGGGACATGTTGACGTGCATCCCGCTGCCGGGGACGCCGGGGATGGGCTTGGGCATGAAGGTGGCGTGGAGGCCGCTCCTCTGGGCCAGGGTCTTCACCGCCAGCTTGCCGGTCATGATGCTGTCCGCCGCGGTGAGGGCGTCCGCGTATTTCAGGTCAATCTCGTGCTGCCCGGCGGCGGCCTCGTGGTGGCTGGCCTCCACCTCAACGCCCATGTCCTCCAGGGCCAGGGCCACCTCCCGGCGGACGCCCTCCCCGTGGTCCAGGGGGCCCAGGTCGAAGTAGCCCGCCTGGTCGGAGGTCCGGGTGGTGGGCTTGCCGTTTTCGTCCGCCTGGAAGAGGAAGAACTCCAGCTCGGCCCCCACCTGAAAGACCCGGTTTCCGGCCTGGGCCAGGACACGCTTCAAAATGTTCCGGGGGTCCCCGGCGAAGGGGGTCCCGTCAGGCTCATAGACATCGCAGATCAGCCGGGCTACCTTGCCCAGCTGGGGCCGCCAGGGCAGGATGGCGAAGGTGTCCAGATCCGGCCGGAGGCACTGGTCCGACTCCTCCACCCGGACGAAGCCGTGGATGGAGCTGCCGTCCAGCATGACCTCCCCGTCCAGGGCCCGTTCCGCCTGGGAAGCGGTGACGGCCACGTTTTTCAGCTGCCCGAAGAGGTCCGTGAACTGCATGCGGATGAATTCGACGCCCTCGTCTTCAATCAGGCGGAGGATGTCCTCCCGGCTGTATGTACCCATAGCGCGCTCCTTTCGGCCCGTGGGCCGGTTTTTTAATAAGAAAAAAGAGCAGGGGAAGCCCCGGAGGGGGCGCCCTTGCTCTCTCTGGGTTGATTATAGGGGAAAGGGCGGGGCGCTGTCAATGGGGCGGGGGAGATTTTGGAAAAAGCGCCAGGGACAGCCGCCGCCGGAAAGGGGATTCCGGCGGAAACGCACAGGGGGACACCGCCCGCATCCCCCCACCCCCGAAAATATGGCCCGTATTTCTTGACATCATAGGCAAAATATACTATTGTTAATAACGTCGGAACGCGCTCCTTCCCGGGGGTATCGCCGGCGAATTCGGGCAGGTGAGGAAATAATGGAAAACTTTGTCATCGCACTGGCTTGCTTCGGCATATGCCTGATCTTCGTGGCCCTGGCGCTTTTGGTCAACGGGTCCGGGGCCCAGGAGCAGAAGCTGCTGATTTTCATCATGTGCGGCACGCTGGTGCAGAACGTGGGCTATCTGCTGGAGGTCGCCGCGCCCGCCCTGGAGGCCGCCGTGACGGCGGTGACGGTGGAAAACGTGGGGTCCGCTTTCGTGCCCCTGTGCTACTGCTGGTTTACCTACGCCTACTGCTACGCGGCCCCGCCCAAAAAGCTGCTGGGCGTCCTGGGCGCTATCAACTTCATGGTGCTGCCCACGGTGTTTTTCAACTGGAACGGCCTGTTCTACCGGAGCTTTCAGTGGCTGTCCACCGAGAGCGGCTTCCACTACATCAGCATCGAGTACGGTCCCCTGTACGCCCTCTTCATGGTCACCCGCATCGGCATTCCCTACATCCTGTGCATCTACACCCTGCTGCGGGCCATCCGCCTCCGGTTGGACCAGCGGCTCAACCGCCAGTACAAGACCATCCTCTTCATCTCCACCATGCCCATCATCATGCTGGTGGCTTATGTGTGCAAGCTCACCAAGGTATTCGACCTGACCCCCGTGACCCTGGCCTTCTCCATGTCCCTGGTGGTCATCGTGGTGTGGAGCCGCCGGAACTACGACTTCCGCCGCCTGGCGGCGGAGAAGGTGCTGGAGAGCCTGGGGGACGGCGTCATCGCCCTGGACAACCACGACCGGCTTATCAGCTACAACCGGGCCGCCGCCCTCATCTTTGTCAATCTGCCCTCCCACAAGCTGGGGGAGGACATCCGGGTGGTGGAGGACTTCCGGGAGGAGATGCTCAACGAAAACGTCCCCTGGAGCTTCTCCATCAACGGGCAGCACTACGAGTGCCACAGCAAACAGATCGTGGATGAAAACGGCCGGAAGCAGGGCTGCGTCATCCTGATTCTGGACATGACGGATATCAAAGCCTACATCAACGAAATCAAGCGGGTGCGGCAGCAGGCGGAAAAGGCCAACATCGCCAAAAGCGAGTTCCTGGCCAACATGTCCCACGAAATCCGCACCCCCATGAACGCCATCATAGGACTGAACGACATCATCATGGAGGAGACCGGAGACCCCTCCATATATTCCCACGCCAAGGACGTGCAGTCCGCGGCCAAAAACCTCCTGGCCATCATCAACGACATCCTGGACCTGTCCAAGGTGGAGGCGGGCAAGATGGAGCTGGTGTGCGCCGACTACCACCTGAAAACCGTGGTGGACGAGGTGGTGGGCATGATGGACCTGGCCGCCTCCAAGCGGGGGCTGGTCATGAAGTACGAGTGCGACAGCGCCCTCCCCTGCCGGTACAACGGAGACGAGGGGCGGATCAAGCAAATCCTCATCAACATCCTGAACAACGCCATCAAGTTCACAAAAGAGGGCTATGTGCGGGCCTGCGTCACCGGCCGGCCCGGGGAACAGGAGGACGTGGAGCTCATCACCTTCCGGGTGGAGGACACCGGCTGCGGCATCCGGGAGGAGGACCTGGGAAAGATTTTCGAGGACTTCCGCCAGGTGGACGCCAAGCGGAACCGCAGTGTGGAGGGCACCGGCCTGGGCCTGGCCATCGTCAGGCACCTGGTGGAGCTGATGGGCGGCACCATCGGCGTAGAGAGCGTCTACGGGGAGGGGACCGTGGTCTCCTTCACCATTCCCCAGAAGATTGTGGACCGGCGGTCCATCGCGGAAGTGCCGGAGATTCCCCCCTCGGAAATGGAGCGGGGGGAGACCTTCACCGCCCCCGGCGTGAAGGTCCTCCTGGTGGACGACAACCTCATCAACCGCCGGGTGGCCCGGGGCTTTTTGAAGAACTACGCCTTCGACCTCACCGAGGCCGAGAGCGGGCCGGAGGCCATCGAGCTGGTGCGCCAAAACCGGTACGACATCATCTTCATGGACCACATGATGCCCGTCATGGACGGCATTGAGGCGGCGGAAATCATCCGCCGGGACTGCGGGGAAAACGGCGCCGCCCCCGCCATCATCGCCCTGACGGCCAACGCCATGTCGGGCATGCGGGAGCGCTTCCTGGAAAAGGGCTTCCAGGACTTCATCGCCAAGCCCCTGGACCGGAAGGAGCTGGGCCGCCTCCTGGCCCGCTGGGTGCCGGAGGACCGCCGGGAGGCCGCCGTTCAGGAGGAGGCGCCCGCCGCCCCGGACCTGAGCGCGTTTCAGATTCCAGGGATTGACATCGCCGCCGCGTCCCGTTATTATGTTGGCGGCGAGGAGGGCTTCGCCGAGCTGCTGGAGCTCTACCACATGGACGGGCAGCGGAAGAAGGCGCTTTTGCGGGAGCTGGCCGAAAGCGACATCGCCCGCTACCAGGTGGAGGTACACGGGCTGAAAAGCGCCTCCGCCAACATCGGGGCCATGGACGTTTCCAACATGGCCCGGGCCCAGGAAAACGCCGCCGCCAAGGGCGACACGGATTTCATCGCCCGGCAGTTCCCCGTACTGATGGAGCGCTACGAGGCCCTTTTGGAGGACATCGGCCGGCTGCTGGAAAAGCGGCGGCAGGGCATACCCCAGGCGGAAAAGCTGCCGCCCCTGCCCCCGGAGGACCTGCGGGAGCGGGTGGGCGCGGCCCTGGAGGAGCTGGAGCACTTCCGCTCCAGGGAGTGCGCCGGAATCGTGGAGGAGCTCCTCTCCCACCAGCTGCCCCAGGAGGCGGCGGACGGCCTGGCGGAAATCCAGGGACAGCTGAAGCTGTATGAGGATGACAACGCGGAAGCCCTGTTGAACCAGCTTCTGAGCAAACTTGAAAAGGAGACGGGAAGCACATGACTCAAGTGAAAAGAAGAGGCTACAGAAAGCGCATCCTGGCGGTGGACGACGCGGCCACCATATTGTTGCGGATTACGGACGCCCTGGAGAAATATTACGATGTGATCACCGTGAACTCCGGCGCCAGGGCCCTGCGCTTTCTGGAGCAGGAGAAGCCCGATCTGATTCTGCTGGACATCCGCATGGTGCCCAAGGACGGCTTTGAGACCCTGCGGGAGATCCGCGCCATGGAGGACCGGGCCGACATTCCCGTGATTATGCTGACGGGCATGGAGGACAGAAAGTCCGTCATGGAGGGCATCAAGCTGGGCATCTGCGACTACGTGCTCAAGCCCTTCGCCCCCGACGACCTGCTGGAGCGCATCCAGCGGGTGTTCGACCCCAACAGGCAGAACCCCATCGTTTACTGAGCCGGGGAGGTGTGCAGCCGATGAATACCGCCGCAACAAAACAGGAGCTGGAGCGGATACTGGACCAGGCCCTCCAGGACGTGACTGAGCGGACCGCCGGGGTCCGCCTGCACCAGGGGAACCAGCCCCTGGGAGAGGACCTGTGTACGGTCCACATCACCTTTGACAAGGGCTTCGGCACCAGCCTGACCCTCTGCGCGGACACCAGCCTTCTGGCCCGCATGGCCCGCAACTCCTTCCACGAGGAGGCGGTGACGCCTGAGGACGTGGAGGAGTTCAGCAAGGAGTATTTCAACGTGCTCTGCGGCAAAATCGTGGGAGCCATGTTCCAGGCCACCCAGGTCCCGGCCCACTTCGGCGCGCCGGTGTTTTACCACGGCCGCTATGAGCCGGAGGGCCAGGAGGCCCAGTTCATTCTCACCTACGCTGACGAGCAGAGGGAGGGCGCGCAGCTGATTCACCACGTGCCCAGCGCCCATGACGAGGACGTGCCCCGGGCGCGGCCGGATAAGGGGGTATAGCAGATGAGCAAGCGAGTGATGCTGGTGGATGATTCCCGGCTGGTCCGGGTTCAGATGGAGGACGTTCTGAAGGGGACGGACTATGAGATCGCGGTCCACTGCCGCAGCGGCGAGGAGGCCATCGAGCGCTACGCCGAGGTGGCGCCCGACCTGGTGACCATGGACATCATCATGGGAGGAATGGACGGGATGGACGCCGCGGAGATCATCTTAAAAAAGAATCCCGACGCGCGGATCGTGATGGTCTCCTCCCTGGCCTACGACGACACGTTTGAAAGGGCCAAGGCCATCGGGGCCAAGGGCTTTGTGGATAAGCCCTTTCACCAGGAGCAGCTTTTGAAGGCGTTCGAGGAGGCTTTGGCATAGCCCGAAAACGGGGAACCGCCCCTTGCGACAGATAAAAAGAGCCTGCCGGAAAACCCGGCGGGCTCTTCCTGTATCTGTACGCGCCGCAAAAACCGCTTACGTCCCGTCGGGGTCCCCGGTCATCAGGCGCACCTGCTTTTGAATCTTGTGGAGCATCTGGGTGCTCAGCCCAAGGAACTTGATGCCGTGCCGGTAGTCCTGGTCGGAGTGCCGCCGGTTCCACATCACCACGCCCACCACGGGCCGGAGGCCGTTCTCCATCAGGTCCTGGTAGGTGAACGCCAGGGGCTGGCCCTCCTGGTAGCGGGAGGCGCATTGGATGCAGGCCCCGCTCTCGCTGATATCCACAATCAGGCAGTCCTCCAGATTGGCCGGGGACGGGCCCTCGTCAAAGTTGTATATCCACGCGTGCTGGTTTATGGTGATGCGGCTGTGCTTCCTGCGCTCCTTCATCGGGCTTGCAGCTCCCCTCTTTGAAAAGTAATGGGCGGTTCCGGCCCGCCCCCAGGAGAAGGGGGACGGGCGCTGGCTTTATTATATGCGCTTGGCGGGAATCGCGCAAGTCCTTTCTCTGCGGGAACCGGCACACCGGGGCCCGTTTTTCATATACCGCCCCTCACCGCCCCCGCCGCCGGTACTCCAGGGGGCTGACGCCCTCCGCCCGGCGGAAGCACTGGGAGAAATAGCTCAGGGAGGAGAAGCCCAGAATCTGGGCGATGAGGGACAGGGTGTGGTCCGTCTCCCGGAGGAGAAAGCGGCTCTCCTCAATGCGCCGGGAGATCAGGTAGTTGATGGGGGACACGCCGAACTCCCGGCGGAAGGCGTGGGACAGGTAATACTTATTCAGGTGGGCCAGCTGGGCCAATTGGTCCAGGGTCAGGTTCTCCTTGAAGTGGTTGTCGATGTACCGCCGGACCAGGCCGCACTCCCGGCTGGTCCGGGCCCCGCCGGTCTCCCCGGAGAGGGCCGCGTCCCGCTGGCGGTTCAGCCGGATCAGCACCACCTCCAGCAAACTGCGGCACGCCCGCTCATAGTCCGGCAGGGCGGTTTCCGCCTCCTGGAGCATCAGGCGGAGGCAGCCCATCAGCTCCTCCCAGCCGGTGTGGAGGTGGAGCAGGGCGTACCCCTCCGCCCCGGCCATGGTCTCCAGGCCCTCCACCCCCAGGACCGTGTACTCCAGGGGGCTGTCCAGCTGGCTGACCTCCGTGTGGGGCACGCCGGCGTTGACAATCACCGCGTCGTGGATGGCCACGGGGAACTCCTCCCGCCGGGTGCGGAAGCGGCCGTGGCCCCCGGTGATGAAGAACAGCTCGGCGCAGCCGTGGGTGTGGAGGCTGGAGTTCCACTCGCTGCTGTACTGGGCCTGGGAGACGTAGGCCAGGCGGGGCGGCCCGCCGGGGGCGGCGGCCTCCCTCTGGAAGGCGTATTGACGCTGGCTCATGGGCGGTCCTCCTTCCGGGGCGCAATTTTTTGAAAATTGGCAGCGCCCCGGCCTGTCCTCCATTATAGCGCCTCCGCTCCGGCGGCGCAACTTTTGATAAAAATTTTTTCCCATCCCGCCGGGATTTTGTCGAGGAGACGGGGGCCGGGGAGGAGAAAACCGCAAAATTATCAGTTTTGCCCAAAACCAAGCGGAGTATCCTCGGAAAATTGGGATAAAACGCAAATAGAGCAAGATATCTAAAAAGTTGCGCAAGAAAGGGATTGCTTTGCCAGCGGCTAACCCGTTATACTAAATTTTACAAGGCCGGAAACCGGCCCGCGGAAGCCCCTATTTTATAAGGAGGTAGACTTATGAAGAAGTTTTTCAGTCTCTTGCTGACCCTGGCGCTGGTGCTGTCCCTGGCCGCCTGCGGCGGCGGAAACGCTGACGCCGGGACCACCCCGCCCCCCGCCGACACCAGCGGCGACACCCAGACCCCGCCCCCCCGCCGGGGACGTGACCATCACCGTGGCCGCCCTGGCCTCCGGCTATGAGGAAGCCTATCCCGGCATGTGGCAGGAGGTCTGCGACGCCTTCACCGCCGCCACCGGAATCAAGGTCAACCTGATCTGCGACAAGAACCTGGAGGATGTCATCGGCCCGTCCATGCAGGGCGGCGACTTCCCCGATGTGATTCACCTGGCCACCGGCCGTGAGAAGGGCCTGACCGAGCAGTTCATCAAGGACCGGAACATCGCGGACATCACCGACGTGCTGTCCATGACCGTCCCCGGCGAGAGCGCCAAGGTCTCCGACAAAATCGTGGGCAGCTTCACGGACACCTCCGTGACCAACCCCTACGGCGACGGCGCCACCTACCTGGCCCCCATGTTCTACTCCCCCTGCGGCCTGTTCTACAACGCGGGCCTTTTCGAGGAGAAGGGCTGGAGCGTCCCCGCCACCTGGGACGAGATGTGGGAGCTGGGCGACAAGGCCCAGGCCGAGGGCACTTACCTCTTTACTTATCCCACCACCGGCTACTTTGACACTTTCCTGTACGCCCTGATGTACTCCGTGGGCGGCGCGGACTTCTACAACAAGGCCACCACCTACGCCGAGGGCATCTGGGACACCCCCGAGGCCCAGCAGTGCTTCGACATCATCGCCAAGCTGGCCTCCTACACCAACCCCGTCACCCCCGCCCAGGCCAACGACCAGGACTTCACCCAGAACCAGCAGCTGGTCCTGGACAACAAGGCCCTGTTCATGCCCAACGGCACCTGGATTGTCGGCGAGATGGCCGAGGCCCCCAGGGCTGAGGGCTTCAAGTGGGGCATGACCGCTCTGCCCGCCGCCAAGGCCGGCGGAAACGGCGCCAGCTACTGCTGGCTGGAGCAGGCGTGGATTCCCGCCGCCGCCCCCAACCTGGACGCGGCCAAGCAGTTCGTGGCCTTCCTGTACAGCGACGCGGCCTGCGCCGTCTTCGCCAAGGGCGGCGCGGTGCAGCCCGTCCCCGGCCTGACGGACAGCCTGGAAGGCGACAACAAAATGTTCTACTCCATCTATGACAACGGGGCCGACGCGGCCATGGGCAACTTCGCGGCCTACAACGCCGTGGCGGGCCTGGGCACCGTCCGCGAGGTCTTCCTGGACCCCATCAACGGCCTGGTGAACGGCTCCATCTCCAAGGATCAGTGGATCTCCGATGTGAAAGCCGCCAGCGACCAGATGCGGGCCAACATCATGGGATAAGCACCCTCTAAAAAACCGCATAGCTCATGACCCGGCGGCGGCGAGCAGGAACCTGCCCGCCGCCGCCTCTGAATTTGTCACCCGCACCCGAAAGGAGTGAATCCCCATGCGCAGCAGCAAGAGCCGGAGGCGCTTCCTGGTCCTGTGCGTCGCCCCGGCGGTGATCCTCTACTTTGTCTTCATGATTCTACCCACCCTGAACGTGTTCCGCATGTCTCTCTTTGAGCGGGGGGCCTACTCCCCCACGGAGACCTTCGTGGGCATGGCCAACTTCAAAGCCCTGATGAACGATGTGAAATTCATCACGGCCATGCAGAACACAATCCTGCTGATTGTCACCGTGACCCTGATTACCTTTTTCTTCTCCATTGTCTTCGCGGCGATTCTGACCAGGGAGAAAATCTGGGGACAGAACTTCTTCCGCATCGTCTTCTACATTCCCAACATCCTCTCCGTGGTGGTCATCGCGGGCATCTTCTCCGCCATCTACAAGCCGGAAAACGGCATGCTGAACAGCATCCTCTCCTTCTTCAAGGGGGAGACTGTCATGGTCCTCTGGAAGGACCAGCCCATGGTCATCGTCAGCGTCATCATCGCCATGGTCTGGCAGGCCGTGGGCTACTACATGGTCATGTACATGGCCTCCATGTCCGCCGTGCCCGAGAGCCTCTACGAGAGCGCCGGGCTGGACGGGGCCGGGCGGCTGACCCAGTTCTTCCAGCTGACCCTGCCCCTGATCTGGACCAACATCCGCACGACGCTGACCTTCTTCATCATCTCCACCATCAACATGGCCTTTCTCTTCGTCAAGGCCATGGTGGCCAAGGGGATGGCCGACGTGGGATTGAGCTTCATGTACGCCCAGAAGGACGCGGGGCTCTACGGCTATTCCATGGCGGCGGGCGTGGTGATTTTCCTGTTCTCCTTCCTGCTCTCCGCCCTGGTGAACTGGGTGACGAGACGGGAAGTCCTAGAGATGTAAAGGAGGCGAGGGTATGACGAAAGAAAAGAAGGGCCTCTCCGGCGAGACCCTGTACAAGATTTTTATCTATGTGGTGCTGATTACCCTGGCCGTGGTCATCATCGTGCCGGTGGCCTGGGTCTTCCTGGCCTCCGTCAAGCAGAACAGCGAGTTCTACGGCAACCCCTGGGCCCTGCCCGCCGGGTTCTACTGGCAGAACTTCGTGGACGCCTGGAACGCCGCCAGCATGGGCAGCTACATGCTCAACTCCGTCCTGGTGACGGCCCTGTCCCTGCTACTGCTGCTGGTGGTGGCCCTGCCCGCCGCCTACTGCCTGGCCCGGTTCCGCTTCCGGGGAGGGCGGTTCCTGAACACCTGCTTCATGGCGGGGCTGTTCATCAACGTGAACTACATTGTGGTGCCCATCTTCCTGATGCTCCGGGACGGGGACCTGTGGCTGAAGAACCTGGTGGGGAACGGCTTCCTGCTGAACAACCTGGTGGTTCTGGCGGTGGTCTACGCCTCCACGGCTCTGCCCTTTACCATCTATCTGCTCTCCGGCTACTTCGCCACATTGCCCCACGACTTCGAGGAGGCCGCCTACATCGACGGCGCGGGCTACGGACAGGCCATGATTCGGATTATCTTCCCCATGGCCCAGCCCTCCATCATCACCATCATCCTGTTCAACTTCCTCTCCTTCTGGAACGAGTACATCATCTCCATGACCCTCATGAGCAGCGCCCAGGGCCAGAAGACCCTGCCCGTGGGATTGCTGAACCTGATGCAGGCCCAGCAGTCCTCGGCGGAGTACGGCATTCTGTACGCCGGACTGGTGCTGGTGATGCTGCCCACCCTGATCCTCTACATGTGCGTCCAGAAGAAGCTGACCCAGGGCATGACCGTGGGCGGATTGAAAGGTTAGCCCTTTTCTTGAAAGAAAAGGACCAAAAGAACTTTAGCGCTCTGGCAGTCCGGTGATAGACCAAGCTGGAGCGCCGACAACGCGGTAATTTCTTGAGAGGGGATTTTTATGAATTTTTGGAAAGAGCACACCGGCCTCCGGGCGCTGTTCATCACGGGCTTCTTCTTCGCCGGGCTGATTCTGGTCATCGCCGGCTGGAAGCAGACGGGACAGCTGTCCGGCCTGGGGCTGATGATTCTGGGCGTCGCGCTTCTGCTGGCGGCGCTGATGGTTTACAACAAGCCCTTTGAGAGCGGCAGCAAGGGCCTCTGAGGGGAGGAGCCATGACAGACTTTCTAAACAAGGGCCGGGTGACCATCCCCACCGACGTGGACGTGGTCCCCGAGACCCTGGCCCTGCTGGAGCGCTGGGGGGCCGACGCCATCCGGGACTGCGACGGCACGGACTACCCGGAGGAACTGAAAGCCGTGGACGCCAAGGTCTACGCCACCTATTACACCACCCGGAAAGACAATGCCTGGGCGAAAGCGAACCCCGACGAGGTCCAGCAGTGCTACATTATGACCGCCTTCCGCACGGCGGCGGGCGGGCCCCTGTCCATCCCCCTGCTGGAGGGGGTCAGCCAGGAGCTCTTGCAGGTCAACAGCCGGGACGACATCAAGCGCTGGTGGGAGGTCATGGACCGGACCGCGGGACAGCCCCTGGACCCGCCGGCCTGGGACTACGACGCGGCGCGGGGCGCGGTGGTCATCCCCGCCCCGGAGGACTTCCACGACTACACCGTCAGCTTCCTGGCCTATCTCATCTGGGACCCGGTACACATGTACAACGCCGTCACCAACGGCTGGAAGGACTTCGAGCATCAAATCACCTTCGATGTCCGCCAGCCCAAGACCCGGAAGTTCACCATGGAGCGGCTGCGGCGCTTCATTGAGGAACACCCCTATGTGGACGTGATCCGCTACACCACCTTCTTCCACCAGTTCACCCTGATTTTCGACCAGCTGAAGCGGGAGAAGTACGTGGACTGGTACGGCTACTCCGCCTCCGTGTCCCCCTATATCCTGGAGAAGTTCGAGCAGGAGGCCGGGTACAGGTTCCGGCCGGAGTTCATCATCGACCAGGGCTACTACAACAACCAGTACCGGGTGCCCTCCAGAGAGTACAAGGACTTCTGCGCCTTCCAGCGCCGGGAGGTGGCCGCTCTGGCCAAGGAAATGGTGGACCTCACCCACGAGCTGGGCAAGGAGGCCATGATGTTCCTGGGGGACCACTGGATCGGCACCGAGCCCTATCTGGAGGAGTTCAAGTCCATCGGCCTGGACGCCGTGGTGGGCAGCGTGGGCAACGGGTCCACCCTGCGCCTCATCGCCGACATCCCCGGCGTCAGGTACACCGAGGGACGCTTCCTGCCCTACTTCTTCCCGGACACCTTCCACGAGGGCGGGGACCCGGTGGGGGAGGCCCGGGAGAACTGGGTCACCGCCCGGCGGGCCATTCTCCGCAAGCCCATCGACCGCATCGGCTACGGCGGGTATCTCAAGCTGGCCTGCCGGTTCCCGGCCTTCATCGACTATGTGGAGTCCGTCTGCCGGGAGTTCCGGGAGCTGTACGCCCACGTGGGCGGGGCCCGGCCCTGGTGCGCCAAGACGGTGGCGGTGCTGAACTGCTGGGGCCGCGCCCGGTCCTGGGGCTGCCACATGGTCCACCACGCCCTGTATCAAAAGCAGAACTACTCCTACGCCGGAATCATTGAGGCCCTGTCCGGGGCCCCCTTCGACGTGCGGTTTTTGAGCTTTGACGATTTGAAGGCGGACCCCCATGCCCTGGAGGGCGTGGACGTTCTTCTGAACATCGGCGGCGGGGACACGGCCCACACCGGCGGGGCCGTCTGGGAGGAACCGGACATTTCCGCCGCCGTGAAGCGCTTCGTCTGGAACGGCGGGGGCTTCATCGGCGTGGGCGAACCCTCCGGCCACCAGTACCAGGGGCGGTATTTCCAGATGGCCCCGGTGCTGGGGGTTGAAAAGGAGACGGGTTTCACCCTGGGCTATGACAAGTACAACTGGGAGGAACACCGGGACCACTTCCTCCTGGCGGACGCGGAAAAGCCCGTGGACTTCGGCGAGGGCCAGAGGAGCGTTTACGCCCTGGAGGGGGCGGAGGTCCTGGTCCAGCGGGAGAAGGAGGTCCAGCTGGCGGTGAACGCCTTCGGCTCCGGCCGGGGGGTGTATCTCTCCGGCCTGCCCTACTCCTTCGAGAACTGCCGCCTGCTTCACCGGGCCATCCTCTGGGCGGTCCACGGGGAGGAGGACCTGAACCGGTGGTTTTCCTCCAACTGCCGCGCGGAGGTCCACGCCTATCTGGACCGGGGCCGCTTCTGCGCGGTGAACAACACCGATGACCCCCAGACCACGGAGATCTTCCGGGGAGACGGGTCCTCCTTCCCCCTGGAGCTGGCCCCCAACGAGATCCGCTGGTTTGAAATCTGAAAACAGGCAGAGCGCCGGAGGGCGGAAATCCGCTCCCCGGCGCTCTGTTGTCGTTTCAGGTATTCTGTTCCGGCCCTCAGCCGGGGGGATTCCGGCGCTTCCCCGTCAGGTCCGTCACCGTCATTTTCAGCACCGCCGTGACCTTGGCCACATTCTTGTCGTAGGGGAAGTCCTCCGCGTGATAGTGCCGCATGAGGATGTCCAGGGCGGGAATCTTCTCCTCCTCCGGCAGGACCTCGATGGTCCCCCGGCCCATGACGCTGGCGTAGGTCATGGTGCAGTTCATGTCCTCCTGGCAGAGAACCAGCTGGCGGCCGCAGTCCATCTCAAAGGCGGCCCGGCTGTCCCTGGCGATGAGGTCCAGCTTGGTCCCCTTCATGGCGGAGTGGAAGTACAGGAACACCTGCCCGTCCTTTACCTCCAGGCCGAAGTTCAGGGGCACGATATAGGGGAAGTCCCCGCCGTTCAGGGCAATCCGGCACACGTCGCACTGTTCCATGATCCGGACCAGCTCCTGAAAGTCCGTAATCTCCCGGTCTTTTCTGCGCATAGCGTTTCTCCTTACAAGACGAATTTCTCAATGACCTCCGCCACGGCGTCCTGGTCGTGGGTGGCCCTGGTGACGTAACCGCAGAACGGCCGGACGGCCTCCACCACGTTGGCCACGCCCACCCCCAGGCCCGCCGCGCGGATCATGGGCAGGTCGTTGAAGTTGTCCCCGATGGCGATGGTCTCCGCCGCTTCCGCGCCCAGCAGCTCCGCCAGGCGGAGGAGGCCGCTGCCCTTGCTGACGCCGCCGGGGTTGAACTCCAGATAGCGGCCGGAGGAATAGCAGACCTCCAGCCCCGCCGTTGTAGCTGAGGACGTACTCCCCCGCCGCGCCCTCCAGCCCCAGGGCCTGGAGGACGTTCTGCACGGAGGCGTATCCCCGGCCCGTGGCGGGGACGAACTTCACGCCCCGCTCTCGGGCCTTTCGGATGGCGGCGGCGTTTTTTTGCGACACTTGCCGGTCGGACCCCAGAAGGGTCTCGTCCAGGTCGCAGGCGATGATTCGATAATTTCCCATGGGCCGCCCCCCTTACCGGACGTGGAAGCGGCTGATGAGGCCGTTGGTGTTCCGGGCGGCGGCGGTCAGCTGGTCCATCTTGGCGTCCGCGTCCGCGGCGAAGCCCGCGGCCTGCTTCACCAGCTGGCTGGCGCTGCCGCAGCGAACCGTGCTGGTCTGGATTTGGGCCGTGATGGCGGCGGCGATGACGGCGCACAGGGTCCCCGCCCAGAGGCGCACCAGGGTCACGGCGCCGTAGACCTCCGTGGCGTTGTCCCGGACCATGAAGACCCAGCCCCGGTCCCGCAGGTACTTGTAGACCACCAGCTGCTTGACCCCGTTCTCGTCCTTATAGGAATATGTATTGGCCTGGGTGCTCCCGTCCTGCCGGATGCGCCGGATAATCTCCTGATACCCGGCGTCGGTGGTCTCGGTGTTCAGAAGCTCCGCGTCCTCGTGGTAGAGGTAGACCCCCGTGTCCACGTTCAGGAACACGTACTCGCTGTCGGGCAGGCCCTTGATGTCCAGGTTCAGAAGCGAGTCCATCAGGTGGCTGGCGAAGACCCCGGCCCCCACGCAGCCCACGCAGCGGCGGCCCTGAAAGACGGGGTAGTACATGGAGAGAATCATGCTGCCGGTGCCCGGGGACTTCATAATGCCCAGGTTCGTCAGCTCCTGCCGGGACAGGATGGTGTCCTGAAAGCTCTTCAGGGAATCCCCCGTCCGGGTGGTCATGCCGATGGCCCCCTGGGAGGTGTGGGTCAGGACGTGGGTCTCCGGGGTGGCAATGTACAGCCCCTCGAAGACGTCCTTGACGGCGGCGAAGTCCTCGGTGTACTTCTGGGCCCCGGCCAGCAATTCCGGGTTCTCCGGGGCCAGCAGCAGGCCCCGGACCTCCTCCCCCAGGGTGATGACGGTGGTGAGAATCCCAATCCGCGCGGCAAGTTTTTTGTTTTCCATGAATCGCATAAAAACTCCCCTCCATTGGAAAGGGCTGTGGAACCGCCCCGGGGCAGGGCCGGGGGCGGCGGATCCGGCCCGAATTTCTGACGTTAGTATAGCCTGTTTTTTCCTCCATGGCAAGATGGTGTCCGCAAAACGGAGTGTCCCAACCGCAGATTTAATGATGGAAATTGATAATGGATAATTGACAATTTTAAAATCCCCAAAAAGGACACTGCCCCCGGATTTCCCTATTGACAACGCCGCCGTCTCCCGCTTATAATATCCCCAAAGCGATGACGGAGAGGGACGGGAACTCGCCGCCTCCAGAGAGCCGGCGGGCGGTGCGAGCCGGCGGCAGAGGTTCCCAGGTCCTATGGCTCCTGAGCCGGACGTTTGAGGGCGCGCTTCACTGCGCCGCGTAGGGCGTCCCGCCCGCGCCGCGTTACGGGCGAACGGGGCTGCCTGGCCCTGTGAGGGGCGCTCCGCCGGAGGGCGGGCGCAATTTGAGTGGTACCGCGGAGGCTGTTCCGGCTTTCGTCTCAAAGACTATCTCTTTGGGACGAGGGCCTTTTTTCGTCCCGCGAATCGAAAGGAGTTTTTCCATGAGCGACTACCGCATTGAAACCGCCTGCGTCCAGGGGGGCTACACCCCCGGCAGCGGCGAGCCCCGGCAGATTCCCATCATCCAGTCCACCACCTTCAAATACGCCACCAGTGAGGACATGGGCAGGCTCTTCGACCTGGAGGCCAGCGGCTACTTCTACTCCCGCCTCCAGAACCCCACCTGCGACTATGTGGCGGCGAAAATCACCGCCCTGGAGGGGGGCACCGCCGGCATGCTGACCTCCTCCGGCCAGGCGGCCAACTTCTTCGCCCTGTTCAACATCTGCTCCTGCGAGGATCACATCGTCTCCTCCTCCTCCATCTACGGCGGCACCTTCAACCTGATCTCCGTCACCATGGCCAAGATGGGAATCGAAGTCACCTTCGTCTCCCCGGACTGCACGGCGGAGGAGCTGGACGCCGCCTTCCGGCCCAACACCAAGGCCGTCTTCGGCGAGACCATCGCCAACCCCGCCCTGACGGTGCTGGACATTGAGAAATTCGCCGCCGCCGCCCACCGTCACGGCGTGCCCCTGATTGTGGACAACACCTTCGCCACCCCGGTGAACTGCCGCCCCTTTGAGTGGGGGGCGGACATCGTGACCCACTCCACCACCAAGTACATGGACGGCCACGGCGCGGCAATCGGCGGGGCCGTCATCGACTCCGGTCATTTTGACTGGACGGCCCACGCGGACAAGTTCCCCGGCCTCTGCACCCCCGACGAGAGCTACCACGGCGTCACCTACGCCGAGAAATTCGGCCTGGGCGGGGCCTTCATCACCAAATGCACCGCCCAGCTCATGCGGGACTTCGGCTGCACCCAGTCCCCCCAGAGCGCATTCTACCTGAACCTGGGCCTGGAGAGCCTCCACGTCCGCGTGGCCCGCCACTGCGAGACCGGCCAGGCCGTGGCGGAGTTCCTGGCGGCGCACCCCAAGGTGGAGCGGGTGAACTACTGTGGCCTGCCGGGGGACAAGTACCACACCCTGGCCCAAAAATACCTGCCCAAGGGCTCCTGCGGCGTGGTGTCCTTTGAGCTGACGGGGGGCCGGGAGGCAGCGGGGGTCTTCATGAGCGGGCTGAAGCTGGCCGCCATTGAGACCCACGTGGCCGACGCCCGGACCTGCTGCCTGAACCCCGCCAGCTCCACCCACCGGCAGATGACCGACGAGCAATTGGCCGCCGCCGGCGTCCCCGCCGGGCTGGTCCGCATGTCCTGCGGCCTGGAGAGCAAGGAGGACCTGATTGACGACATCCGTCAGGCGCTGGAGGCGGTGAACTGAAATGCCCATCAAAATCCCCAACCGGCTGCCCGCCACCCAGACCCTGCGGCAGGAAAACATCTTTGTCATGACGGAGACCCGGGCCGTCACCCAGGACATCCGGCCCCTTCGGATTCTCCTTTTGAACCTGATGCCCACCAAGGTGGACACGGAGACCCAGCTGGCCCGGGTCCTGGGCAACACGCCCCTGCAAATCGAGCTGGAGCTCATCGCCCCCGCCGGGCACATCTCCCGGAACACCTCCCAGGAGCACATGCTGTCCTTCTACAAGACCTTCGCCGAGGTGAAAAACCAGACCTTCGACGGCCTGGTCATTACCGGCGCGCCGGTGGAGCACCTGCCCTTCGAGGAGGTGGACTACTGGCCGGAGCTGTGCGAGATCATGGAGTGGAGCAAGACCAATGTCCACTCCACCCTCCACATCTGCTGGGGGGCCCAGGCGGGGCTGTACTACCACTACGGCATCCCCAAGCGCCCCCTGCCCCAGAAGCTCTTCGGCGTCTTCCAGCACACGGTGGAGGACCCCAATTTCATCATCTTCCGGGGCTTCGACGACCAGTTCTGGGTCCCCCACTCCCGGAACACCACCGTGGACCGGGCGGACATCGAGGCGGCGCCGGAGCTGAAAATCCTGGCGGACTCCCCGGAGGCGGGGGTCTACGCCGTCAAGACCGCCCAGGGCCGCCAGGTCTTCCTGATGGGCCACGCGGAGTATGACCGGGACACCCTGAAAAAGGAGTACCTCCGGGACCTGGCGGCGGGGGTGGACATCCAGCTGCCCCGGCATTACTTCCCCGGAGACAACCCCGAGAAGGAGCCCGTGGTCCGCTGGCGCTCCTGCGCCCATCTGCTCTACGGGAACTGGCTGAACTACTGCGTCTACCAGACGGTCCCCTACGACATCCGGGACATCCAGCGGGGCGTCCGCACGGACGACTGACCCGCGCCGGGGCCCTGGCCGGGGTGCCGGGGAACCAGGCTTGGAGAAACGAAACAGCGCCGGGCGGAAAACTCGCCCGGCGCTGTTTTTTTGTCTTCCGCGGAGGGGGAAGCCTCACCGCCCGGAAGGTCAATTGACCGGCATCTCCCACCCCGGGAACAGCTCAGAGAAATGCGGGAGCGGGACCCGGTTCCCATCCGCGTCTATCGTATTGGCGTTGAACCCGTCCGCCACCCAGCTGGTACTGTTGATAATGAGCTTGCGGGCCTCCAGGATTTTGGCCTGCTCCTCCTTGCTTGCGGTTTTCAGGTCCCGGCAGGCGATCTTTTTCGCCTCAGCCAGCTTCTGTTCCCGCTCCTCCTGAGATTGAACGGCGGCCTTTTCAGCCTGGGCGCTCTCCTCTTTTTCCCGCTTGGCGCCGGAGGCCGTGCCGGAAATCAAAATGGCCGGTTCCTTCTCCAGGGCCGTCAGCTTGTTCAGGTCTACCCGAATGTCCCCCAGGCTCACCGCCGTCACCCCGGCGGGGTCCAGGAGGCGGGGATGGGAATTGCTGACGAGCCCCTGGGCGGTTGTCACGTCCTTCAAAGCGTCGAACGTCCGGTTCTCTCCGCCGCCCGCCGCCTTCACGAATTTTCCGTCCTTCGTCCAGACGCCGGTCAGGCGAATGGGCTCCAGCTGCTTGCCGGTGGTGTCCTCCCGCTTGGCCTCATAGCCTACCTTCGCCCCGAAGGCGGTCACGGTAATTTCTTCTATCTCAATGGGAATCCCGTTCACGGTGACGTTCGCCGGGCCCTTGCAGAGCCGGGGCTGGAGGCGCTTTGTGAGGGTGAAGGTGAAGTCGTAGGGACCGGAGAGGGTGAAGACACGTTTAAAGGCGTCATCGGGCCTCGTCCAGTAAATATCTCCCTTTCGGTAAATGGCCAGATTTTCCAGGTGTACGGTCAGATCCGGCTTCTCCACGTAATCCAGGCCGGAAACCGTCATCATCAAGGTTTCCTTCCCGCCGCCGCGGATCAGCTGGAACCGGTGCATCAGCCGGGGCTCTCCCCGGCTTAGCCGGGATTGGATGTCTGCGTCCCGTTCCGCCTGGGTGGAAGACTTGGTGAGCATTCCCGCCTCCGTCAGCAGTTTTTCCACAGCCTCCTCGTGTTCGGAGAGGTAAACCCTCCGCTGGTCCTCCGGCATGGTGATTTGGCTGGAATCGCCGTTCAGCGTGGTCCCGCTGGGGATGTCCTTGGGGATATCGGCCCCCTGGATGTCAAAGGACAGCTGCAAAAGTTTGCCGTTCCAGACGGCCCCCTCCAGGGTGAGGGTCACGCCGTTTACTGTCTGGCTCTGGCCAAGGACCGTACCGGCGGAGGCCAGCGCTTCCTTGGCCTCTTCCTGACTTCCGGCAGCACTGAGGAGCCAGTCGGAGAACTGCGCCGGTTCCGAGTAAGCGAGGGCTGAGGTACACAGCGCCAGCATGGTCACGGTGGCCAGCAAAAGGGATACGATTCGTTTTTTCATGATAATCTTCCTTTCTTGTCCGGCGGGAGAGGAAAGCCCTCCCCGCCCCGTTCTATCAGGTAAACGGAGGGGGAGGGCAAAGTACCACAGCTTTTGGGAAAAATTTTTAAATCAGGTTTCCGGCCCCGTCTCCAGGGGAATCACCACGTCTTCCCACAGCACCGCCTCCGCTTGGCTGAGGTCCACGGGCTTTTCAAAATCCACCGACGCCGTACAGCCGGAGCCCGTGTAGTCGCCCGCAGTCATCTGTGCAGAGTCTGCCTTGATCTCGCTGCCGTCCTTCATCCGCAGCGCCAGCCGGGCCTGGGGCCACGGGTCCTCCCCCTCCAGGCGGTATTTCCAATAAATGCCCAGAGGCGTGACGTTCATGGACAAAAGGGTCATCGTCTTCCCGCCATCCGTCGTGGACATTCCCTCTACCTGGAGCTCCAGCACCTGGTCCTCATTCAGAGCCTCCGGGATGGGGATTTCCCAGTAATCCGTGGGGCCCCTTTCCGCGCTCCAGCTGCCAAATACCAGTTCGTTTTCTCCGTCCGCTGTCCGTCGCTCAAGACCCCAGACCCTAAAGATAGAGCCGCCGACATCATAGGATGCCATTACTTCCTCAACGCCCACCAGTACGTTGGGTTCCTTGGTTCCGGCCTCCAGTATGGTGAAGCTATAGGAGTTCGTGGCGTATTCTTTTGGATGCTCCGCCCTCCATTGTTCGGATGGGCGGAGACTGCCGAAAAGACTCAGATCGTCCCCCGGGTGGAACACCGTCCCCTCCGGCGCGCGGATTTCCAGCACCAGATAGGGCTGGCTCTTTGCACCCAGGATGCGCAGGGGTGTGATGGTCACGCCGTCGTGCTCCACCGGCGGGGGGGGGGGAGGCTCTCCGCCGCTGTTTTCTCAGGCCCCGGCTGTTCTGCCTTTTCGCCGCTGATCTCCATATCGCCGATGATTTCCTGCTGCCGCTGGTCCAGCCCGCCGAAGTAGGAGACCCACAGGGAGACGGTGACGGCCGCCGCCGCTGTGACCAGCAGGAGGACCGCGATAGCCGCAGCGACGCCCCGGGGGATTTTCCTCCGGCCCGGCCGGGACCGCCGCCGGGCCCAGCCCCAGGGGTCCGCCAGAAGGCGCGTCCGCTCCCGGAGATACCGGGGGGAGAAATCCGGCTCCTGGGAATCCGCGTCTTGGAGAACCCGCGCATACTGCTCCAGGTTGGCGTCCATCAGCCCCTGGCGCAAAAGAATATCAAACCGCGTCATAGGTGTACCCCTCCTTTTCCAGCCGCTCCTTCAGCATGGCCTTGCCCCGCAGAACCCGCATGGACACCGCAGACTCGCTCATGTGAAGCCGCCGGGCAATCTCCCGGTTGGTCCGCTCCTCCACGCACTTGAGCTCCAGAACCCGCCGGTAGTTCTCCGGCAGGGACCGGATCAGGGAGAGCAGATAGCGGTATTCCTCGTCCTCCCCGGCGGGTGGGTCCCAGTCCTCGGGAAAGGCGACGGTCCGGCTCTCCGAGCGGAGGATGTCCAGGGCGCAGTTTTTGGATACCGTCACCACATAGCCCTCCGTCTCCCTCCAGGGCAGGGCGGAGACCCGGTCCCAGCTTTTGATGAGCTGGAGCCAGGTCTGCTGGGCCGCGTCCTCCGCCTGGGTCCGGTTCCCCAGGACCCGGAAGGCCACGGCGCAGACTTTTTTCTCATGGGCCTCAAACAGCCGCGTGAACCGCCGCCGGTCCTCCTCGGTCTCCAGCATGGCAAGGTAAATCGCAAGCATGAAAGGTCTCCTCCTTTGTGTTGAAATGGCGCCTCTTCTATAGGTAAACGGCTGGGGAGGGAAAAGTACCACAGCCTGAAAGAAAAAAATTTTCGCAGTGCGCCGGCAGGAGCCGGGCAGGTCGGGAACCCCGCCGCCATAGATAAAGAATACGCCCGGGACCGGCTTTGCGCAATACGGTCCCGGGCTTTTATAGGTGGGTGCGGCTTAGGGCCCGTAGAAGACGCCGGGCAGGAGGGCAATTTTCAGGGCAGGCTGTTGACGGCGGCCTCCAGCTGGTGGAGGGCCCGCTCCAGGACGCTGCGGGGACAGGCGGCGTTGAGCCGCATATAGCCGCTCAGGCTCCGCCCGAAGGCGCATCCGTCGTTCAGGCCCAGGCGGGCCTTTTCAATCATGAAGTCGTGGAGCGCCTGATTGCTCAGGCCCAGGGCCCGGCAGTCCAGCCACATGAGGTAGGTGGCGTCGGGGGCGTAGGTCTTGATTTTCGGAATGTGCCGCCGGCAGTAGTTCACCACGAAGTCGAAATTCTCCGAAATGTAGGGCAGCAGCTGGTCCAGCCACTCCTCGCCCTCCCGGAAAGCCGTCTCCACGGCGGTGACGGAAAAGGCATTGTTCCGGTGGATGTCCATGTTGGTCCAGAAACGGTCGAAGGTCTCCTTCTTGTGCCGGTCGGGGAAGACCACCGTGCTGGCCTGGAGGCCCGCCAGGTTGAAGGTCTTGGTGGCGGAGATGCCCGTAATCACGTTGGCGGCGATTTCCGGGGACAGGGAGGCGGTGGGGATGTGCTTTTTCCCGTGGAAAATCAGGTCGGAGTGGATTTCGTCGCTGACCACCAGGACGCGGTGTTTCAAGCACAGCTCCATCATCCGGCGGAGCTCCTCCTCCGTCCACACGATGCCCAGGGGGTTGTGGGGGCTGCACAGCAGGAACAGGTCCGCCTCCTGGAGCTTGGCCTCGAAGTCCTCCCAGTCCACGGTCCACTTCCCGTTCTCCTCCACCATCTTGTTCTCAATGACCCGCCGCCCGACGAACTCCGCCATGTCGCAGAACTCGCCGTAAACCGGGGTCTGGATGAGGACGCTGCCCCCCTGGGGGGTGTACAGCCGCACACAGGCGGAGAGGGTCTGGACCACCCCCAGGCAGAAGCTCATGAGGGACGTGTCCGGGGTCCAGCCGTTCCGGCGGCTCTGCCAGTCCCGGACGGCCTCGAAGTAGCTGTCCGGCCGGGCGGTGTAGCCCCAGATGCCCTCCTCCGCCCGGGCCTTCAGGGCGTCGATGATGGGCTGGGCCGTCTTGAAGTCCATGTCGGCGATCCAGAGGGGAATCACGTCGTCCCGGCCGAACTTCTTGACCCGTTCGTCGTACTTGGCGGAGAGGTTTCCGCTGCGGTCAATCACCTGGTCAAAATCATAACGCATAGTCTCGCATCCTTTCTGAAATGATCGTATGTCCGCGGCCTTTGGCAGATTATTAAAGCAAGAACCGTGCCAAGCAGGGCGTGTGGGATGATTCTTTCTGAAATCCGCCCCGAATTTGGAGGGACGCACAAAGACCCTGGGACGGGTTTTGGCAAAATGCCAAGGTTCCTCCCAGGGCCTTTCCGCAGGGGAGAGGGCAGCCCCCCCGGCGCGACGGGGCGGAGGGAGGAGCCGCCGGAGAGGAACAGCGTGGGGGGCAGGGTGCTGAGGCGGAAGTAGAGGTCCCGGCGGAAGGAGCCCTCCCGGACCTTCTGCTCCAGGGCCTCGTTGGTGGCGGCCTCGATGCGCACGTCCACATGGATGATGCGGTTGCCCCCCCACCCGCATGACCTCCCGCTCCTGGAGGGCCCGGAGGAGCTTGATTTGCAGGGCGGGGCTCTCGCTGAGCGCCATGCGGGCCAGGGTCTCCTTGGTCCTGCGGATGGCCTCCGACTGCCCTATCACGTCGGCAAAGCTGTACTTGGCGTAGTGCCCCTTGTGATAGAGCGGGCTCCTCAGCTCGCTCTGCCGGGCCTCCACGTCGTTGAACCGCCGGAGCAGGGCGAAGGCCCCGATGCAGGCGCTCTGCCGGATGACCGGCACCACCTCCTGGGCGTACCGCTGGAAAGCCTCCCCCTCCAGCAGGGACTCCAGCCCCAGGCGGAGGGCGATTTCAATCATCATGCCGGAGGTACACACCCGCTGGCCCAGGTCGATGACGGTCTCCACGCCCGGCGGGACGCAGCGGCGCTCGTCCGGGGTCACGGCAATCTGAACGTCCGGCGCCTCCGGCGCGCCGGGGTAGAAAGGAATCCAGTGGATGTGGGTGATGCCGAACTGCTCCAGCTAGGCGATGGCCTCCCGGGCCATGGTCTGGGTCATGTTGACGAACAGCACCCGGCTGCCCGCCGGAAGCTCCTTGAGCTTGCGCAGCTCGCTCCAGCGGAAGGAGACCTCCGCCGCCTCCCCGAACAGCCCCGCGATGTCGGACCGGTAGGACTCCCCCGGCCCGGGGTCCAGGGCGATGACGGAAAGTTTCTTTTTGGCCGGCATAGCGCCCTCCTTTTTGGTCGGATTTCAACCAGTTTCTTTGACCAGTTAACCACAAATGCCGGCGGATTGCAAGGGATTTCCGGGGGAAATACCTGGCATGGAAATTGCTTTATTATCCCGGCGAAGAAGAACCACACCCGAATCTATTTTACAGAGAGGAGCATCCCATATGATTACGAAGGAAGAACTGCTGACCCTGCTGCGCCAGGAGGTGGTCCCCGCCCTGGGCTGCACGGAGCCGGTCTGCGTGGCTCTGGCCGCCGCCCTGGGGGCCAGCCTGCGGAACCCGGAGAAGGGCCTCCAGCTTCTGGAGGATATCAACGAGGAGATCATCGCCCAGACCATCCGGCTGGTGGAGGACCGCCACGTCATTGTGCTGATCAAGCACGACGAGACCCAGCTCTACGCCCGGGCGGAAATCATCACCACCACCGGCATCGGAATCAGCGAAATCCGGGGGACCCACTCCAACATCATTTTCACCAAGCGGAACAAGGAGGTGCTGCTGGAAAAGCCCTGGTCCGCCGCCGGAGGGGACGATCTCCACGAGCGTTTGAAGCCCATGACCGTGGCGGAGATCCGCCGCCTGGTGGAGCAGTGTTCCGAGGAGGAGCTGTCCTTTATACTGGAGGGCGTGGAGATGAACCAGCGGCTGCCCCTACGCGGTGATGAGCAGCGCGGGCAGCGGGAACCACGGGCTGACCGCCGTCATCCCCGTGACGGAGATAGCCCGGCACCTGGGGGCCTCCAACGAGCGGCTGGTGAAGGCCCTGGCCTTCTCCCACACCCTGAATGTCTACATCAAGCTCTTCACCGGGAAGCTGTCCGCCACCATGGTCTGGCTGATGGGCGGAACCGATGAGCAGATCGGCAGAGCCATCATCAACATGAGCGGAGACCTGACGGGCATGGTGGAGACGGACCGGACCATCCTGGAGATTATGATGGAGAAAGAGGACTGAGCCGTGAGGCGGCGTGACGGCATCACAGGAGGCCCTGCCGCCGGAGAGTAAGGGAACCCCGCCGATTCATCAAGAATCGGCGGGGTTTTCTGGTACGCCCGGAGGAGTCAATCCTCCCGCTTCCCTCCAACACGGGTCTCACTGATAATCCTCATTCAAAAACATCGGCTTGATCTCCACGACCTCGTCGTACTCCTCCTGCTCCACCTCCACGTCGGAGTTCAGCGCCTTCAGGTCCCCCTTGACAACCTCCAGCGCCTCCTCGGGCGTTTCCGCCCGGCCCTCCTCGACGGCCCGGCGCATCCGCCGGAGGACCACCGGGTGGGCGTAGCGGGGCGGCAGGGGGAACTTCGGAAACCCTTGCAGGTATACCTCCATATCCCCTTGGGCCTTTTCCGCCCGGCCCATCACCGCCTTTCGATTGTTCCGGGAGGTGGGCAGCACGTTGGCCCCGGAGAACATGAACAGCGCCGCCAGGCCAAACAGCAGAAAATACAGCGCCGTGTCCGCGCCCCTTGTCAGGGCGTAAAGCCCGTAAACCAGGGCCGCCAGGCCCGCCGCCGTCACCGCCAGGGCCACATAGCGGTAGCTGGACTTGCTGCGCAGGTACGCCCGCTTTTCCCTGGCGGACCGGCTCAGCTCCCCGGTCAGGTCCGGCCGCTCCTCCAGGAACGCCTCCGCCTTTTGGAGGCGCTTGACGCTTCGCCGGGCCTCCTCGGAGAGTTCCGGCAAAACCCGGGCGGCCCTATCCCTCTCCCGCCGGGCCAGGCGCTCCTCCGCCCCGGCGCTGTGGAGGGGCAGGCTGGGCCGGGCCTTGGAGAGGTACTCCAGCAGCTGGTCCACCTGGTCCTCATATTTGAAATTGCACTGCTTCTGCTTTCCGCCGCCGTATTCCACCACCAGGTAGGGAATCGACGCGAAGACGCCCCTGTGGGAAAAGCCGCCGGAGCTCATGGCCACCCGCTTGAAGACCCGGCTGATTCCCGCAAAGGGCAGGTAGTAACGGCAGTCCAGGTAGAAGCTGTTCAAATAAAGGGCCTTCCGTCCCACGCCGCAGGGACCGAACCGGCGGCAGGACTTCCGGTCCTCCAGAAGCTCGGCCCGGTCCAGGGTCTCATGCCCCAGGGGGATCGGTTTGATGAAGATCATGGTATCACTCCTTAAAGCAGGCCGCCGGCCGCTGTCCGTGGGCAGCGGCCGGCGGTAATCTACTCGCAAAAACAGCCGGCCAGGTGAGGGAGAGTCAGACCTTTGCGGACTGCTTCTTGGTAGCGCGGATGAAGATGAACAGCAGCGCCGCGGCGAAAACGATACCCACAGGATAGGCCAGGGCGGTGTTGTAGGCCACCAGCTTCCGGGCGCCATCCACCACCTCGTGCTTGTTGAGAAGCTGGCCCAGGCACTCCTCGCCCAGGATGAAGTAGGTGCAGGACACGGCGCTCATGAACGTGGCGGGGATGGCGGTAATCCAGTAGTTCTTCTTCTGCTGGAACAGGTACATGCTGGCGGCCCAGAGGACGATCATGGCCAGGGTCTGGTTGCTCCAGCTGAAATAACGCCAGATGACGTTGTAGTCGATTTTGCCCAGGGCGTTGCCGATGCCCAGCACCGCGCCCACGGCCAGCACGGGCACGCAGAGCTTCAGCCGGTTGGCATAGGACTTCTGGTCGATTTTCAGCCAGTCGGCCAGGGTCAGCCGGGCGGAACGGAAGGCCGTGTCGCCGGAGGTGATGGGGCAGGCGATGACGCCCAGCATGGCCAGAATCATGCCGAAGGAGCCCATGGTCTTCTGGCAGATGTCGTACACGGCGGTGGGTCCGCCGGCGCCCATGCCCAGGAGCTCCGCGCCCTCGTAGATGGAGCAGCCAGCGGCGGCCCAGATCAGAGCGATGATGCCCTCGGAGATCATGGCGCCGTAGAACACCATGTGGCCCTGGCGCTCGGATTTCATGCAGCGGGCCATCAGCGGGGACTGGGTGGCGTGGAAGCCGGAGATGGCGCCGCAGGCCACGGTGATGAACATGAAGCTCCAAATCGGCGTGCCGGAGGGGTGCATGTTATAGAAGTGGTCCCACAGCTCGGGGATGACATACTCGGAGTTCGTAATCACGCCGAAGGCCACGCCCACGGCCATGATAATCAGGCAGATGCCGAAAATCGGGTACACCTTGCCGATGACCTTGTCCACGGACACGAAGGTGGCGATGAAGTAGTAGAGCAGAATGAGCACCAGCCAGAACATCTTGTTGGCCAGGATGCCGCCCGCGTTCTGGCACAGCAGCTGGAGCAGGCCCGCCGGACCCACGGCAAACACGGTGCCCACCATAATCAGAAGCACCACGCTGAACACCCGCATGACGTTCTTCATGGCCCCGCCCAGGTAGATGCCGGTGATTTCGGAGACGGACGCGCCGTCGTTCCGCTCAGACAGCATGCCCGCGAAGTAGTCGTGGACGCCGCCGGCGAAGATGGTGCCGAAGGTGATCCACAAAAACACGCTGGGCCCCCACAGAGAGCCAGACAGCGCGCCGAAGATGGGGCCCAGGCCCGCGATGTTCAGCAGCTGAACCAAAAACAGCTTCCACCGGGGCATGACGACGTAGTCAATTCCGTCGTTAATGCGCACGGCGGGAGTCTCCCGGTCGTCCGGCCCGAAGGTGTTGTCGACCACTTTGCCATAGACAAAGTACCCGGCAATCAGAAGGGCCAGACAGATGAAAAAGGTAATCATACAAGTTTCCTCCCTTACAGATTGGGTCTTCCGTGTTGTCTGATGTCTCGCAATATTAGAAGACCTCTATTGCAGAACCTATTATAGTCCCCGTGCCGCAGAATGCAAGGGGGGAGACCTGGGTTTGTGCGTTAAAACTTCACCAAAAATTACCGGTTATTTTTGGCGGCCTCTTTTTAGGGAAGTGGCAAATATTGTTCAAGATAATATTGCAGTTGAAGGATTTCCCTTTGAAATATCCAAGTAAAAATTGCGGGATTTCCGCATTTTTGGCCATGCGCGCCCACAGGATCTTTCCCCCGTCAGCCCTCCAGCTCCCGAATCTCACGCTGAATCAGCGTCCCCGCCGCCCCGGCCAGCTGGTCCATGGTTCGGATGCGGGCCAGGCTTTGCCCGTAGATGCTCTCCGCCGCCGGGATGTTGGCCGCGGGCCCCATGAAGACCGCCCCCACCCGGACGCCCCGGCGCTCCAGCGCCCGGACCTCCCGGGCGGCGTCCTTCACCGCCGGGGCCCCGTCGTAGTCGTGCCCCAGGGGATACGCCCCGCCGGGCGGGATGCGGCGGCTGTCGCTGGGGCTGGCGTCGGTGAGGACCAGGAGAATCCGCCGCCGGTCCGGCGGACCTTCCAGCAGAGTCCCCGCCGCCCGGAGGGCCAGCCCGTCCCGGTTCCACCCGGAGGCGAAGTAGCGGAACACGCCCCGGCTTTGGCCGCCAAAGTCCTTGAGGACCCGGAGGACCGTGTAACCCCGGAGGCTGCAAAAGCCGGACACCCGCACCGGCACCCCGCACCGCCCCAGGCTCTCCGCCAGGATGTACCCCTGGGCGGCCACGGTCTCCTGGCAGTGAAGCCGGGAGGCGGAGGCGTCCAGCAGAAGGTCCACGGCAAAGCCGGGCCGGTTGGACGGCTCCTCCCGCTGAAAGACCCGCTGGTCCCCCAGAACCGCCGCCCGCCAGACCCGGGCGGGGTCCAGCCGCCCCCGGCGGGCGGTCTCCGTCTCGGCCTCACTGTAAACCTGGAGGCAGTTTTGAATCCGTTCCGTCAGCCGCAAAATGGCGTTCTGATACAGCGCGGCGTCCGCCGAGAAAGCGGCCCGGTTCCGTTCCGCCTGGAGCAGGGCCTGTTCCGCCACGCGGCGGGCCTCCGGGTTTTTCGCCCGTTCCGGGCGGGGGACCCCGGCGGTGTACCACAGGCGGCAGCCCAGGTGAATCCCGGCGCAGAGGGCCTGTTCCGCCAGCCCCAGCTCCCTGGCCGGGAGAAGGGAGGGGCCGAAGCAGCTCTCAATATACTGCCGGTCGGCGGCGGCGTCCTCCTTCAGCCGGAGGACCGCCCGCCGGGGGTCCGCCGCGCCCCCCTCCCCCGCGCCAGCCGCCCGGTCCAGGTCCACCACGTCCGTGTGGACGATTTCCGTGGGCATCAAGCGGGTCATCATCCCCGCCAGCCGCCCGGTGAGGCGCAGGCGCAGGGCGGAGGGCGGCCTGGTCCTCCCGCTGAACAGGCGGAACCGGGAGAAGACCTCCAGGATAGCCGGAACCAGACGGTCCCCCTCCAGCCCGGCCAGGTCCAGGGCGGCGGAGAGGCGCTTTTCATAGGGCGTCATCACCGGGGGCCGCCGCTCCAGCACCGCCCGCCAGCGGGCGGCCTGCATGGTGTAGCTGAGCTGGTTTTTCGCCATCCACTCCTGGCGGGACAGCGTCTGCTCCTGGTCGAAAAAATCCTCCGCGTGGGCCCGGCGCAGTTCCGCCAGCAGAGGGCGGCCGGGCAGCTCTCGGGCAAAGGCGGCGCTCTCCAGGGCCAGCCAGGCCAGGTCGTCCAGCAGGGCTTGCCGGCGGTCCCCCGCCCAGGACTGAAACAGCCGCTCCGGCTCCGCCTGGCCGTACCACTTGCGGACACAGCCCACGATGGTGTTTAAGTACAAATCGGGTCTTCCGTCCGGTCCCAGGGAGAGGAACAGGGGCGGAAAGCCGTAGACCCCGGCGGCGTTCCAGACCTGGTTCAGGGCCCGCCGCTGCTGGGCGCTGTAGTGGCCGCTCATTGGTCAAAGAGCTGGTCCCGGCTGAGCTTAAGGGATATCCGCGCCGCCATCACGTCCCGGATCAGGCCCTGCTCATAGCTGTCAAAGGTCTTGCAGGTGATGCCCATATCCAGCGCCGCCCCGGCGGGGACTCCGGCCTCCATCAGTTCCAGGGCGTCCAGCAGGCCCCGGAGGTCCAGGGCCTTGGTGGAGATCTCGCTGGCCTCACATTTGGCCTGGAGCTCGAAGAACAGCTGGCAGAACTGCTGCCGGGGCTTTTTCCGCAGGGCGGGAAAGTGCCGGGAGAGGAGCCGGTCCAGGTTTTCCGGGCTGATGGCGGGCATTTGCAGCACCACGAACCGGGAGGCCAGTGCCTCGTTCAGCTCCCGGGTCCCGGTGTAGCCGTAGTTCATGGTGGCGATGAAGCGGGTGCTCTCCTCCATGGGCAGGCGGTCGTAGCCGGGCACGTCCAGACAGCGCCGGAAATCCAGGGCGGAGTGAAGCACCGCCAGGGCCTCGTTCCGGGCCATGTTGATCTCGTCCAGGACGCCGAAGCCCCCGAGCTTTGCGCATTGGTAGATAGGCCCGGGCCGGAAAACCACCCGCCCGTCCGCGAAGGTGTCCATGCCGATGAGGCTGGCGGCGTCCACGCTGACGTGGAAGGACACGTTCCAGGCGGGACGGCCAAAGACCATGGCCAAGTTTTCCGAGAGGACGTTCTTCCCCGTGGCCTTGCCGCCGGTGAGCAGCAGGTTTTTGCCGCACAGCAGGGCCGGCAGGGCGTATTCCCAAATCTCCCGGCCATAGTAGCGGAACCGGGGAGACGGGACCCGGCTTTGCAGTCCGTCCTCCAGGGGGTGGGTTTCCCGAAACCGTTCCACTTCCCGCAGCAGCGCGGGGCTGACGCCGTCTTCCTCCAAAAATGAGAGCATTTCCGACCGCTTCCTTTTCTCTCCAACATGGGTGGAATTTGCCTACAATATAGTCCAATGAACGTGGGTTGTCAATTGTTTTCCGTTCCGGCATCACGCCCATCTCATAAACCAACAAGTTGACCAACTCGGCTTCGTTAAATAATAGGCCATTGCCTCAAAGGCGTCTGTGAGGCTTGATAAGCAACCCTGACGGGTTAAAATTTTACATAAAATAATCCCACCCAATCTATCAAGCCTCAAAAAACTTGTTCAGATTGAGTGGGATTATTCAGTTCATTCTATGCGCCTGGTCCATATAGGCCAGGCCAGTTTCGTCAAAGAGAAAATCCATCCATATGTAATGAATCTTCTGGTCCCCTTTGGAACAGACACCATGCGTCGAACCAAGGGGGATATGGAGCAGTGTATGCGGTCCGAAGGGGTACGGAACGCCATCAATCATCAGCGTACAATTGTTGTCTGAGAAGCCAAGAAAAAACTGCTCCAGCATTGGGTGCGCGTGTTCTTCCACCTGGTCATCTCCCGTGGTCTCCACGCTGCCCATGGCAAAACGTGGAATCGTCCTTGCGGGAATCAGCATACGGCTGACGGTTTTTTCACTTTTGCAATCCTCGCGATAGGTCGGCGCTTTTTCATAAGATGTAAACAGCGGCAGCGCCCCTTGACTGTACGCCTGAAATTCCACGCCGGTGATATTTCGGCAAAGCTCCAGCAGCAGCGTCTTCTTTTGGGCCCGTATACAGACCTCTTCCAGCGGCGCCTGCACATAGCTGTCCCGTTCGTGAAGCGACAAGATCCCCCGTGCCGGTTGGACTGCGGCCTCGCCAGATAAAACGAGTAAAACTCTTGCAAACCGGTCACAAATGGAAAATGAAATTTCCTCTTCAGCTTCCAGCATAAAACGAGAAATCCTTGTCCCTTCAATCTCTCCGTCCATAAGGCAGTCTTTGCCGCACGTTACGTCAGCAAAGTGAATCATGTTAACATTATGCCTCATCAAATTTTTCCCTGTCCTCTTTGACGTGAACCATCGTTTCTCCGCAATAAGGGATCACCCCAATTGTCGCCTCCCGGCCCTGGCGGCTGCCGGCTCTTTGCAGCGCCTCCTCCATATTCCTGCAAAGGGTAAACCCCAGCGCGGCGGCATCCTGCTCTGTCAGGCCCTTTGACACCAGCAGCGTATTAACGCCGCGTTTCCGCACTTGGTCCAAATGAATGGGATTGTCGATTGCAATCAGGTCTGCGATTTTTCCGTCCGCGGCCAGCTTCCGAATTTCCTCCTCGCTGCGGGTGCAGAGGGTCCGAATGGCATTTTCGTGGCTGGGCGCATTGCCGCAAAGGCCCTCATCGCCGGACATTACAAAGATCAGCGTTCCTCCGTCCTTCAACCCATACTGCGAAAAAACGAACGGTTTGTCCGCCTGCCAAAAGTCTACCTCCGCCGGATTTGCGGACGCAATCACAATATCTGTTTTACATGGAATCTCCGGGCTGAGCACCTGCCGCGCAAGAGCGGCTCCGGCGCGGTGCGCCGCGATGTAATGGCCGGAAAATACGCCAAGGAGGTGCTTTTCCTCATCCATCACGGTATTGACAATAAACTTCAGGCCGACCTTCTCCGCGATCCACTCCATCTCACGGCGGCATTGGTTGTCCGCATTTCCGCAGGTCTCCATGACATTCTGCGCAAGGGCCGCAATGACATGCGTTCCTTGCGTCGTCCGTTCGCCGCAGATTCCAGGTTGGATGATTTTCGCGCCCCCTCCCCAGCCCGCCGAAACGTGGGGGACAATATTCCCGATTCCCAAGATGAAATCCGATTCCAGCGCTATTTGATAGACATCAATAGGAATGCCGCTGGGCGTGTCTCCAAGGTATGTAAATCTGTCCAGCTCTGTGTAACTGGGATTGGTGAGCCGGTAATCAGCGAGAATTTCTTTGCCGATATGCGTCAGCTTCTCCTCTTCAGTCATGGGGCGGTGGGGGAAGCCCCGCTCCAAGGGCATCGCCCTCATTCGGAAAAACAAGTGGGGCAAGCCCCATCTGGAATATGTCATTGACGTAGCCGACACCCGCCCGGTGCGGGGAGCACGTGAGCTGTATCTGTGGGAAATGACAGCGAAAAAATACGACGCTGTTTCGGCGGCGCTGGAGCAGCAGTACGGCTCTAGTGTGGAACTGGACATCGGCTGGCGGCTCATGGAACAGGCCAGCCTTGCCGTAGGCGAAGTCTGCCGGGACTATCTGGCGGATCTGCGCTATGACACGCGGGGCAGCTTTTTAGAGGAACTGGACGTTCTCAATCTGGAGGTCCGCTTTCGGAACATCCTCACCGCCAGCGTCCAGTACGCCGTCCTGACCCGCTGCGGCCTGGACCCCAGCGACTACCTGGAGGACGAGGACCTTGCGGGTATTACCGAGTTTTCCACTCCCGCCGTCCTGCACCACCTGGGATCGGCTATACTAAGAACAAGGGGGAATTTAACACTGTAAAGCACGAAGGTGTGGAAAGGAGTGCAGAACACGGCGGAGCTGGCTTACAAACGGCGGGGGATAACCTGATTCCCGACCTGATGCTGGACGGAGCGGAGGAACTGGAGGAAATGCCCCTGGGCAAGTGCGGGATGCTGAGGGAGACGTTCTTGGAGGATCACCATCACGGGACGTACACCTCCATGCTGCTGACGGGACGGCTGTACCTCCACCTGCGGGAGATCGACCGGCAGGCCCAGGAGCAGGTGGACCGGATGGTGGCCGACCTGAAGAAGCGGAACGGGGTGGACGAAGCGATGAAGGCCCGCGATCAGATGAGATGGGTCCAGGCGGTGAACAGCTTCACGGCCCAGGCGGAGCAAGTGGTCCTGGCGGAAATCGTCTACAAGTAAATCCTGAGGATGAGCCGGCGGCGGGCGAACAGCCCGCCGCTTCTGCATCTGCGGAGGGGCCGGAAGAACCGCCTGCCCCTGCGGAGCCGGACCTCTCGCTATTCTCCCTGTTTCCCACGGTAGAGGAACAGATTGAGAATATTGCTCAGACACGGATGGAGGACCAGCGGACGGCCCAGCAGCAGATTCCCACCCCTGCCGGTTTTGTACCGTCTGCGGTCATTGGCCGCGCCCTCACCAGCGGCAGCAACGAGCAGCACAGCATTGAGCGCATCGTCGCCTTCTTCCAGAAAAATCCCCTTGGCTCCGCCGCCGCCTCTTTCATGGCAAAGGAACAGAATCTTATGCCTGTCATCTCCCAGCATTTCTTGGGTAAGGGATTCCCGGAGGATACGAAGGAGATTGCTGAACTGCTGAAATTTCCGGTCCACCGCCAGCAAATTCTAAAGGAGCTGGACGCATTTGTGGACGTATACAAATACCGCCCGGACCTCCTGCGCTTCCGCAAAATCCATAACCCGGTGGAGTTACTCAGAAACATTGGCCGCTTATCTGCGGTAAAAGAGCAGTATCAGGCGGTGGAGGGCTTTGCCCCAGTAAAACCCAGCTTTGTCACTGAGGACGAGATCACCCACTTATTGAAGCGCGGCGGCGATATATCCGAGGCCAAGCTGCGTATTTATGCCTGCTTCAAGCAGGGACATGATGCCAAGGAGTGCGCCCAATTTCTGAAAGAGAGTTACGGCGAGGGCGGCGGCTATGGATACCAAAACTACAACGAGAACCATGACACCAAGGGGATCAGCCTCACCCGTTCGGATGAGGAATCCGGTTATAAGGGCTATGATACGGCTACGCTGAATTGGAATCAGGTGCAAAAGCGTGTCCGGGCGTTGATCGACAGCGGGCAGTATCTCAACAGTCAGGAAAAGGCGTATCTTCCGGCCTATGAGAAAGTAACCCTTGCCCGGAGGATTTACCATTTTTACAGCATGGCCCCCAACCGGACCAATCCCCCGGGCAATGATATGGATGCCGCTGTGAAGAAAATCCGGGATATTCTGGATTCTGACGATCCTGAAAAGGAAGCCGAGCTGTTCCATGAGATGTTCAGTATTATGGCCGCTGTTTCCCCGGACAGCCCGGCGTATCAGCGGATGGTGCCTGTTCTGCGGGATATGGAGGCGTTCAAGCGGGACGAATATTCTCTGTACGACCCTCTGCCGGAGTCTGTTTTGCAGGCAGAGCGTCAGGCGAAGGAGGCCGGACGCAAGACCCCAGCGACTCAGCTGTACACCTCCCGAGGCCCCGCCCGCTGCTGGCGACCGGCTGGCGGCTGCGGCCCGCGCCCTGGCGAATAAGAGGCGGACCACGACCCAGGAGGACCAGAGCGGTCAATTCAGCCTGTTCTCCACGGCAGCGCCCGCACCGCTGGAGCCGGAACCGCCCGCTCCGGTCCCGGAACCAGCCGCGCCGCCCCAGGAGGCAGAGCGTGAGGAAACCTCCCGCTCCCCGTGGTGGGATGATTACACCCACATCAAAGAGGCCAACCCGGACAGCATTGTGCTGTATCAGGTGGGTGATTTCTTTGAGATGTACGGCGAGGACGCCAAAACCGCCGCCTCTCTGCTGGAGCTGAACCTGTCTACCCGTCCCATTGGCGGCGTGGGGCGGGTGGAAATCTGCGGCTTCCCCTCTCATGCGCTGGATGGGTATGTAGAAAAGCTGCGGGCCAGCCATGATGTGACCCTCGTTCCCGCTGACGGACAGGGCAGAGAGCGGCAGACCCACACCATGCGCGCCTATCCTGACGGGGCCGATGATCTCAAAGTCACCGTTACCGTTCCCACCTACAAAGCTATGGTAACTGCGGAGGAAGCGCCGCTTCTGGCAAGGCTCATGGAGGCCAACGAGATCAGCGCCGCGCGATTTACCCATGAGAGCGGCGAAGTTACTTTCAGTTTTGCCGCTGCTGACCGGGACGCCGTTGAAAATCTGATCGCAAAATTACGGGCGGAACTGGCAAAAGCGGTGGCAGCGTCGTATCCCTCTGAAAAGCCCAAAAAGCCCGGACGGACCAAGGCGGAGCTGAATTACCGCAGTTTTGCAAAGATATTCCCGGAGATTGCCAGCGGCGAGTACCGCTATCTGCGTATGGAGGCGGGCGGGGCCATGATGCCCCTCCATCTGGACTGGATCGGCGCTGATGTGATCGCTGTCAGCCACGCCTGTACGCAGAACGGCGACCTCATGCGTGACCCGGAAATGACCTTCCGGGTGGACCGGGAGAAGGGGACCCTGGAACCGCTGACCTTCCGGCAGGACGGCTCCATCCAGATTTATCAAGAGGTCTGCCCGGAACCCGGCAAGTGGATTCCAAAGCTGCACCGTGATCTGAACACATTTGCCCAGCAGTGGCTGAAGAATATCAGTGAGCAGGGTCATCACAAGCGTGAGGCCGTCATGGTCCTGGACGGTGAGGATGTGCGCCTGACCTTTGACCAGGACGGCAAGGCGGTGGAGCCTGCTGCGGAAAACAGTGGTTTAGGCGATCATCCTAATGTCAGGCAGATCTACGAGTATTACACGCCCATGGTCAAAAATCTGGTGCTGGAGGACACGGCATATCAAAACGCCTGCGCCAACTCCGACCGGGACCTCGCCCGTCTGGAATGCAGCGAGGTAATCAAGCGGGCGGTGCTGGCTATCAATGAAACGCTGCTGCTGAAGCAGTATTATGATAATTCCGCTTTCCATGACCAGCTTCATCAGGAGATTACCAGTGACCCCCCCCATGCTCTCCCAGCTCCAGCAGGAACAGTTCGCAGAGAACAGCGATCCGTCTTACGGCCCAGAGTTCATGTACCGCCGCCTGAGCGTTTTGAAGTCGGACTGCGAATACTTTTTAGGAGCTGGCGGTCGAGGGAATACTTTTTCTGGATCACCGTGGGAGTACCGTTCTATATGTTCGGTCAGGCTTTGAACCCTATCATCCGTTCCGATGGAAGTCCGAAATTTGCCATGGCGTTTACCCTGGCAGGGGCGTTTGTCAACATGATCCTGGACCCGGTTTTTATTTTTGCTTTTCGCTGGGGAATGATGGGCGCGGCAGCGGCCACGGTGCTGGGTCAGATCGTCACGGCTGCTTTGGCGGTGTGGTATCTGTGCCGCATGAAAGCTGTCCGGCTGGAACGGAGCAGTTTCCGGTTTCATGGCTCACTGGCAAAGAAATATCTGCCCCTGGGAATTTGCAGCTTTTTGTCTCAAATCTCCCTGGTCATGGCAATGGCGGCGATTCAGAACATGACCCTGAAATACAGCGCCATTGACCCTATCTTTGGACAGACGCAGTACACACAGATTCCCATGGCGGTGCTGGGCATTGTGATGAAGTTCTTCCAGATCGTCATTTCCATTGCGGTGGGACTGGCGGCTGGCTGCATCCCAGTGGTAGGCTATAACATCGGGGCAGGCCGCAGAGACAGGGCCAAGTCTCTGTTCACACGCCTGCTGGCGGCAGAGGCCATTGCCGGGGCTGTGGCGCTGCTGATCGTGGAACTGTTTCCCCGGCAGCTCATTGGAATTTTTGGCGCAGCCAACGAGAGCGCGTACTATACGGACTATGCGGTGAAATGCTTCCGGGTCTATCTCTGCATGATGGCGCTGGCCACGGTGAACAAGGGCGCCTTCATCTATCTGCAATCCCTGGGCAGAGCGTTTGCCTCCACCGCCATTTCCATGGTGCGGGAGGTGCTGTTTGGCGTGGGATTTGCGCTGCTGCTTCCCTTGTGGTTTGGGCTGGATGGAGTGCTGTACTCCATGCCGGTTTCTGACCTGCTGATGTTTGTGGTTTGTCTGGCGGTGATTATTTCTACCTGCCGGGCGCTGGATTTTGACCACGCAGATGCACAGAAACTTTGTGGAAATTGACCTTTGCATTTGCTCGGAGTTTTTGATAAGCTAATCAGCGTCAATTCCATACGGACATTCAACGACACACGCAGTGCATTGCACGTAAGCCTGATTACGGTACGGTAATGCTCGGCGTGTGTCGTTTTGTCGAAAAAGGCGCACGCGGCCGCGTGCGCCTTTTTGTCCGCAAATCACAATGGGAGGTATCATTTTATGCAAGCATCCAACTATCTGGGAACGGAGCGGGCAGGAAAATTGCTCCTGAAATTTGCGGTCCCCTGCATCTGCTCCCTCATCATCTCCTGCCTCTATAACATCGTGGATCAGATCTTCGTGGGCAACGGTGTGGGCTACCTGGGCAATGCCGCCACGGGCGTGATTTTTCCCGTCACAGTAATTGGCTGGGGCCTGTCCCTGTTCTTCGGGGACGGCGCAGCGGCATCTCTCAGCGTTTCCCTGGGAAAAAATGAGACGGAGAACATCCACCGCAGCGTGGGCAACAGCATCCTCTGCTCGTTCCTCGGCGGCGTTCTGATCATTCTGATCAGCTATTGCTGGGGGGACGGCCTGCTGCGGCTCATCGGGGCCACAAACGCCAACCTGGCCCTGGCCCACGACTACGGCTTCATCATTTACGCCATGATGCCCCTGGCTCTGGTGCAGAATACCCTGGCCTCCATTATCCGGGCAGACGGCAGCCCCAAGTACGCCATGGGGGCCATGCTGGGAGGCGCGGTGCTGAACATCATTGGCGATCCGGTGGCCATCTTCGTCCTGGACCTTGGCATCAAGGGCGCAGCCTACGCCACCATCCTAGGGCAGTTTGTCAGCTTCCTGATCTGTGCGGCCTATCTGACCCGGAGTAAGTCCTTCCGCATTTCCCGCGCCAGTTTCCGGCCCGACCCGGTCCTGTTGAAACAGGTCATGGCCCTTGGAGCATCCAGCTTTTTGACACAGCTTTCTATTGTAATCATCACGGTTATCAATAACGTTCTTCTGGTGAAATATGGCGCGGTTTCAGCCTATGGGGCGGACATCCCTCTGGCGGCATTCGTGGTCATTATGAAGCTGTTCCAGATCGTATTGAATATCGCTATCGGGATTGCCGCCGGGGCACAGCCCATTGTTGGCTATAACTACGGGGCAAGGAAATATGACCGGGTGCGGGAGCTGTTAGAGCCTGTTTAAAATCTTCTGATGAGGATGGCAATGAGGGCAAACGTGA
>CAJUJW010000012.1 GCA_910586735.1 uncultured Oscillibacter sp.
CTCGCCGCCAGGCGGGGACGGAGCAGAGCGGAATTTCTTCCGACGAAATGGGGGGGCATTGCGCCAGCCATCTTCATGGCTGAATCTCCCCCTCCGGCGGCACCGCCAGTTGAAAGCTCCTCCAATTATACCCCTGCTCCTCCACAAAGCCCCAGGTGTACCCCGCCTGGTGGCACACCTCCCAGGTGAGATAGCGCAGCCGGAACTCCACCTCCAGGTGGCAGGGCAGAATGTCCATGATGATCTTCTCAATTTGCTCAAACTCCGCCGGGACCCCCGCCGTGTCGGGGAACTCCACCAGGATCCGGTTCGTCCCCGCCTCCAGGGCCCTGGCCCGGATGCCGCAGCCGCTGATGGCCCGGTTAATGGCCTCCGGCGTCAGGCTGTCCCCGTCGATCCGCAGCAGGGCCTCAATGGCCGCCCGGCGCTCCTTCAGCATGGCGGCCGCGGGGCGGCGGAGAAACAGCGCCTCCCGGCGGCGCAGGCCCTCGTCCTCCGCCGTGGCGGTGAGGCTCTCCCGCTCCACCGCGTCCAGGCGTTCCGCCAGGGCGTCCAGGCCCTTCCCCAGGGCGTAGAGCTCCGCACCGCTGAGGGAGTCCCGGTCCAGCCGGTAAACCCCCAGGGGCGAGAGCAGCGCCCTCAGATACTCCTCGTACATCTCAGTCCTCCATCAGGGTCACCCGCAGGGTCCCCAGCACCGGCAGCACCGTGCTGTCCGCCGGGATGTCCGCCGCCGGGGCGGTGAAGCGGTAGTTCTCCACGCCCTCCAGCCCATAGAGCCTGTTCCCCAGGTCCGCCAGGCGCACCGCCCGGCCCAGCAGACGCCCGCTGAAAAAGTCCGTCATGGCCTGCCGGGCCGCCGTCAGCACCGCCGCCTCGTCCGCCCCCTCTTTGGGGGCCACCTGCGCCGTCACGTCCACCGTCCTGCTGGTGGGGGCCAGGGCCTTCACCGTCACGGCGATCTCCCGCTTCTCCTGGAACTCCGCCTGGAGGCCCGCCAGCAGGTCCTCGTCCGGCAGGCCGTTCTCCCCGGTGACGTAGACGTTCACCGTCCCCGGTCCCTCCGCCCGGCCCACGGCCTTGGCCGCCGTCACGCCGGGGTAGGCCATGGCCGTGGTCTCGTACCAGGCGGCGTTGGCCCCGTTGGGCAGCCGCCGGTAGCTCTCCAGGACCCGCGCCCGGAAAGCCTCGTCGTCCTCCGCGCCGGCCCCGCCGGTAAAGGCCCTTGGGTTCGTCACCCGTGTCACGCCCACGGGACAGGCCGTCAAGAACCGGACGGCCCCCGGCACCAGGTTGCCCCCCGCGCCGGGCTCCACAGCCTCGGCGGGGGCGTCGGCGTACAGCCGGTCCGTGGGGAGGACCGTGTCCTCCGTGGTCTGGACCCGGACCTCCTCCGCCGTCATGCACACGGTGCCCGCCGGAATGGTGATGTCCATGGCGGGATAGGCCGTCACGGAAAAGCGCAGCACCCCCGCCGACCGGGTGGCCTCCAGCCGCTTCAGCCCCCGGGCCGCCCCGTGCCGGTCCAGGTAGACCCCCTGGGCCGTCTGGGGAAAGCTCTGGTCCAGCACCCATTCCGCCTGAATCTCCAAAGCCTGGAGCTCCGCCGCCGCGGCCCACAGCCGCACCGCCAGGTCGCAGCCCGCCTCCGGCGTGAAGCCCGCCCGCTCTCCAAAGTCCGCCAGCAGTTTTTCGTAAATCTCCTCAACACTCCGCAAAACGCGTCCCTCCCTTTTATGGCACAACCTCCACCGTCACCGGCAGGCTCTCCCCCTCATAGCGCAGCCGGACCGTCACCGCCGCCGCGCCGTCCTCGCCCTGCTCCAGCAGAACCTCCTCCACCGTCACCGGCTCCTCCGCCAGGGCCTCCGCCACGTACTGCCGGGCGGCCGCCTGCTGTTCCGGGGCGGGGAGGCGGCCCAGGGTCCACAGGCGGCTTCCCAGTTCCTCCCAGAAGGGGAAGGTCCCCCTCCGGGCCGTCAGCCGGAAGAGCGCCCGCTGCAAAAGGGCCTCCCGGTCCTGGACATGGCGCAGTCCCCCCGCGCCGTCGGCCACATAGTCCCCGTCTCTCAGCTCCAGCTCCATCTCGTCCTCCCCTCACTCCGCCGGGGGCGCGTAGGGCGTCCCGTTGACGCTCAGCGTCCCCTCCAGGGCCACCTCACCCGCCAGGACCAGCCTCGTCCCCCGAATCTCCACACTGCCGTCCCGCCGGAGGTACACCGCGTTTTCCCCCGGCCCGTAGAGGTAGACCTCCCCCGGCTCAATCTCCCTGGGCTCCTCCGGGGGCCGGGCCCCGGCCACGCATTGCTCCTCGCCGCCGGGGCCGCCTTTCACCACCAGCACCGCCGTCCCGTTGGCCGGGGCCCAGAGATACCCCCCCGGCCCGTAGACCGGAAGGTCCCGGACCTCCCCCCGGGTCACCACGCCCACCTGCCGGCCGCTGATGGTGGTCACGCCCATATCCGCGCCGGACGCGGCGGCGGCGGGCCGCATTTTGCTTGAAAGCCACATATGGTTTCCTCCGCTCCTCTGTGTGTTTAAACCGAAACCGGCTTCAGTGTCAGTGTCGCCGCAGCCCCGTTCCGGCTGTCAAAGCGGCTCTCCACCTCCGCCACCCGGAAGGTCCCGCTCAGCCCCATCCGCTCCAGGGACAGGGCCACCCGGTCCCCCGGAAAGGCGGGGAAGCTGCCCGGCAGCGTCACCTCCGCCAGCCAGGCGTCCTCCTTCGACCGCTGAATCTGATACTCCCCCGTGTACCGCATGGCGGCCCAGGTGCTCTGCCCCGGCGTGTAGATCACCCGGCGGCACTGGCCCCCCTTGTCTATCATCTCCTGGTTTTTCACCGAGGAGGTCTTGTTCCGGGTCTTGTCGATGACCAGGGCCTCGGTCAGCACGCCGTAATGGTCCTCCCGCAGAGAACAGGAGAGCACCGGGTCCCCCTCCCCGATGGAGAGGGTCCGCCCCGGCCTCTCCGGCCCGGCCAGCAGGGCCCCCTCCCGGCTGAACCGGGGGGAGAAGCCGCCGTAGGTCCGGCAGAAGCTCTCCACCGCCTTCCACTGGCTGGTTCCCGCCGCCACGGTGTACACGGACTCCGCCCGGAGGTCCGCCGCCTCCTCGCAGCGCACGCCGTAGGGTTCTGCGTGGTTCCGCAGAATCTCCCCCAGGGTGGCGCTCTCGTAGGTGACGGGCCGGGACTCGTTGTCCAGCAGCCGGGCGGCGTAGCCCCGGCCGGAGACGGTGGCCGTCAGCCCGCCGCCGTCCAGGTTCACTGTGTACTCGTCCACCACCGCCCGGAGCATCACCTCTCCCTTCTCCTCGGCGGCGAAGCCCGCCGCCAGGGCCAGCGCCGGGGCCATCTCCTTCTGATAGACGAAGGTGACGGTAAAGCTGTCGCAGGGCACGCCCCCCGTATGGGTGACCCGCCAGCTGAGAAGGGGCGGAAGCCGGAACATCCGGTGGTCCGCCGTGTAAAGCGTTCCCGTCATGGCACCCGCACCGTCCCTCCCGGATAGATGAGGTTGGGGTTCTTGATCTGGGGGTTGGCCCGGATCAGCGCCGCCAGCTCCACGCCGTACCGCCGGGCGATGCCCCAGAGGGTGTCCCCCTTGCCCACGGTGTGGACCCTGGCCGCCTGAGGAGCCGGGGCGGAAGCGCCCCCGCCGCCGTTCCCGCTCTCTGCGGCCAGGGCCGTCAGCCCCCCGTCATAGCCGCCGCAGTCCTCCCAGAACTCGAAGCGGTAGCGCACAAAGTCCGGCAGGGGCTCCTCCGCCGCCTCCAGGGCGGTGAAATAGGCCCGTTCCGTCTGCCACACCGGGTGGACCAGCAGTCCCGGCCCCTGGTCGCGGAAAACCTCCTCCAGCTCCCGGAACCGCTGGTAAGCCCCTTCCCCCGTGAAAACGCCCTCACCCTTCAACACCCGGTAGGAGCCCCCCAGCTCCTGCATCACGCACCCGCCGAAGGGAACCTGGTGGACGGCCACCCGCCGCCGGTGCTCCACCGTGTAGGTCTCCGGGTTGTGGGGCCATGTAAACTCCTTAAAGCGCATCGGCGTCAGCCGCACGCCGCATCCCCCCTCCCGCCGGGTCCCCGCCCGGCGTCAATAGATTGTAAACCCGCCGTCATACCGCCGGGCGTCCCGCTGCACCGCCCGGGACAGCAGCCTGGCCCCGTCCTCCGCCAGGAGAACGGTCCCGCCGCCGCCCCAGGGCCCGCCCCAGCGGGAGGCGGTCAAGGCCCGCTCCGCCCCGCCCATCGGGACGGCGATACCCCCGGCAGCCTCCCCGCCGCCGGAGACACCGCCTCTCCCGGCGCTGTACTTCCCGGCGCTCTCCGCCGCCGGACTCCTCGTTTCCGCCTGGGGCCCCGCCCCGGATTCCGGTGCCTCGGCAGTGCCGCCCCGCCGGGGCGTTCGCGGGCCTGTCCCCTCCCGCGCCGCCCCCTGGAGCGTCATCACCTCCGCCGCCCGTTCCAAAAATCCGTCCCACCCGGCAAGGGGAGGGGCCTCCAAGTCCCCCGGCGGGGCTAGTCCGCCGTCTCCCTCCGCCGGGAAGTCCCGCCGGGTCCCCGGAAGCGTCTCCCCTGTTCCCGGAACCCCTCTCCAGAACACCGCCGTATATATCCCGCCACCGGCGTATCGCCCGGAGGGCCAGGCGGCGCTTTCCGCCGCCCCCAGCCCCGCCGGACTCCGCCCTTCCCCGTCCGGGGCGGTTTCGCCCTCCCGGACCTCTCCGCCGGTCAGCAGCGCCCCCAGGGCGGACCGCTGCCGCTCCAGCTCCCATTTCAGATAGTCCATCCGTCACGCTCCTCCCAGGGCCCGGAACCGGGCCGGGTCAAAGGCCGGGTTGTCCCCGGAGGAAGCCGCCTCCTCCCGGACGGGCCCGCCCCCGGACCCCAGGCGCAGCAGCAGCCTTTCCATCTCCCTGGTCGTCAGGTCCTCCAGGGCCTCCGCCTCGTCCCGGTAGACCCGTTCGCCCTGATAAAAGCAGCACTCCGCCAGCACGCGCCCGTTGCAGAGGGCCGCCCGCTCCAGGGGGTCGCCGCTCTCCCGATACTCCCGCCACAGCGCCAGCAGCCGCCCCAGGCGCAGGGGCCGCAGCTCGTCGACCTTCCTCATGCCGAGGTCTCGATGCGCCGGGCGGCCACCACGCTTACCTTCTCCGCCACCATGGCGTTCAGCTGCCCCTCCTCCTGGATGCCGCTCCACTGGCAGCCGCTGTAGATGATCCGCCGGTCCGGCTTGCAGATCACCAGGGAGAAGTCCGCCAGGTCGTGGAAGTTGACGCCGTCAGACACGGCGCTGTCCGTGGCGTAAAGCCGCGTCAGCTCCAAAGTATAGCGCTTCTGCCCCTCGATGGTGGCCACCGGCTCGCTCTCGCCGAAGGCTTCCACGCTCCTGGAGGTCTTGCTGGCCTTGGCGGTGTAGCTCTGCACCACCGCCACCTTTTTGCCGTCCATCTCCAGATAGATGTCGGCGCTGGTGGGAAATCCCGTCATGCTCTCTCCCCCTCTCAAATCTCAATGTGGACCGTCAGCCGCACCTGGTTCAGCCCGTGGGCCACGGAAAAGCCGAACTCCACCAGGCACACCGTGGGGTCCTCCTCCGAGGCGCTGACCCGCACCTCGTCATAGCCGGAGATGATCTCCGCCGCCAGCTTTTTCTCCAGCTCCACAATGACCTGGGACCGGATGGCCGCCCGGTTCCGGGCCGTGTTCTTGCTCCTGGAGAACCGGCTCCGCAGGGCCGCCCGCACCGCCGGAATCACGTCGTCCACCACCAGAATGGTGGTCAGCTCCCGCCAGGTGGAGTCGCTCACCCCGCCGGTCTTGGTCCGGGTGGTGACGCCCCGCACCGGGGAAGTCACGCCCCCCGCGCACTCCAGCGGCGTCACGCCGCCCCGGACCAGGGTGTCGATGTCGGCGTCGCTGTAGTCCGCCGCCAGGCCGCTCAGGCCCTTCAGCGCCCCGCCGTTCAGGGGAACCGCCGGGTCCCCGCCCGCCGCCGCCAGGGCCGCCACCGCCGCCGCGGCGAACACGCCGGAGAGGGGCTTTCCGCCGCTGTCCAGGGCGTCGGGCCCCACCAGGACCATCCGCTCGCTGTTCAGCGCCGCCGCCCGCTCCACCAGGGCCTGCACGTCCGCCCCGGCGCAGCCCGTCACGGCGACGCGCTCGTGCCGCAGGGCGGAGGCTTCCTCCACCGCGTCCCGGAGGGCCTGCTGCACGGCCTCCTCGCCGCTGTCGCAGACCAGGACCCGCACGTCCTCCTTCCCCAGGGCGGCGAAGGCCCGCCGGTAGTCCTCCACGGCGCCCGCCTCCGCCACCCGGACCGCCGTCACCGTGGACGCGCCGTTTTCAAACAGCAGCCGCAGGATGGTGCTCATCCCCGGCGTCTCGTCCTCGCCGAAGACCGCCGCCCCGGCGGCCCAGCCCGTCACGGTGACGGGTTTGTCCGCCTCTCCCTTGGCCGCTTTTGCCGCCACGCCCACGGCCTGGGCGGCCCGCCGCCCCGTCACCACCGAGGAGGCGTCGTAGACCGAGTAGACCCCCGGCCGCTCATGCAGGTTGCTCATGTCGCAAAACCCCTTTCAAAATAAAATCCAGGAACGCGGGCCCCTCGTCCCGGCTCTCCGCCAGAAACAGCGCCTCGCATTTGAGCCTCCCCCGCCGGAGGAACAGCCCCGTCTCTCTCTCCCAGGCCAGCGCCTCCCAGCTGAGCTCGCCGGGCCGGATGCCCTCCGGCAGCCCGCCCAGCAAAACCGCCGCCGCCGTCTCGGCCCCCGCCTGGCAGTCCGCCGCCCGTGACCCCCGGATATCCACGGAAATCACGCCCTCCAGCCGCTTGCCGTAGACCTCCCGGACCTCGCCGCCGTCCCGTCTCTCCCCCAGGTATCCGCAGAGGCCCAAAGCCCGGCCCTCCGCCGTCCCCACGTCCACCGTGGCCAGGGGCGTTTTCCGTTCCGCCGCCCACTTGTCGGGAAAGGCGGCCTCCGCCGCCAGCCCCTGGTTCCCCAGGGCGGCAATCACCGCGTCCCGAATCTGCCTTAACTCCTTCATTCCGTCTCCCTCGCCCGCTCCAGGACGGCCCGCCAGTGGCTGAGGGCCGCCCCCACATAGTGGGGCCGCCCGCTCCTCACCCGGAAGCGCCGCCCGTTCCATGTCACCGCGTCCCCGGCCTCCAGGGCCGCCCTGCCCAGATACAGCCACAGCCGCCCGTCCAGGTGGCCGATGGCCAGCGTCTCCGGGACGCTCTCGTCCCGTTCCCGCACCGGCTGGAGGAAGGCCCGGACGCATTCCGCCGTCCCGCCCCGCTCCACCGTCACCTCCTGGCCGTACCGGTCCAGAACGCGCTCCACCCACCGGGTCATCCTTCCACCCCCTGGGCCCAGAGGCCCGCCGCCCGGACGAAGGGCTCCATCAGCCCCTCCGCCGCCTGCCGGAGGCACGCCGCCCTCCCGGCCCGGTCCCCGCCGCCCAGGTTCACGGAGATGTCCCCGGCGGAGAAGGAGGCCACTCCCCCCGCCGCCGCCAGGTCCGCCGCCGCCGTCAGGGCGGCGGCGCAGGGCAGGGCCTCGCCGCAGTCCGCCGCCGTCACCCCCTCCCGGAGGCGGCCCAGCCAGGCGGCCTCCGCCGCGGCGCACAGGGGCTCCAGCAGGGCCCGTTCCGCCTCTCCGCCGCCGGAGGCCGCCAGGGCCAGCTCCAAAATCCGCTCTCTCATCATCCCGCCGCTCAGCCCTGGGTTCCGCCGGTAGTGGCGGAACCGCCGCCGCCCGCGCCCAGCGCCAGCACCTTGGAAGCGCCGGTGAACAGCTTGGCGAAGCCGGAGATGGAGGTAATGGCCGCCCGCTCCAGCTGCCGGTCGATGAGCTTGTCGTACTCCACGCAGACCTCGCCGCCGATGACCTGCTCCAGGGCGTAATTTTTGTCCAGCCCGATGATGGTCCCGGCGGGCATGGCGCTGGTCCGCAGCAGCTTGGCCCCCAGGGGCGTGGACAGGGTGCCGGTGCCCTGGAAGTTCAGCCCCGTCAGGGGATTCTGGAACTCCTTGAGCTTCAGCAGCTTCAGCATGGTGTCGCCCCCCACCAGCAGCGTGTTCATGGTATAGGGGTCGAACCTGTTCCAGAACTCCAGCAGCGCGTCATAGCTCAGTTCGCCGCCAAGACTCACAACCTCCGCCGGATTCTCATTGCCGTCCCCCTCCATCAGCACCTTGATGGCATCCTGGAGGTGCATCTTCCCGATGTAGGCCCCGATCTGCCGCAGGGTCACGGAGAACAAATCCAGCCGCTGGAAGCGGATGGCCTCATAGGACGCCACCAGCATCCTTCCCCGCTTCTGGAGCTTCACCAGGTTCTCCTGGGTCCGCACGGTGGTCTCGGGGATGGCGGCCCCCTCCGCCACCTGGACCAGCTTTTTCTCGTCCTCCGTGGGCACGGAGGCGATAGACCGGTAGTCCATCCCGTCGAACTTGGTCACCGTGGCGGTGATATCCGGCAGGATGCCCCCCTCCTCCAGTCCCTGGCGCACCACCCGGGACACGAACTCCGGGAACAGCACCGAGGACTCCGTGGTGTGGAAGAACTTCTCCACCTGGTCGCTGTCCGCCCCCTTGACATGGATGTCAAAGCGCTTCAGCTGCCGCTGGAAGGCGTCCAGCCCCTCCAGGGCGGTGCCCCGATAGCGCTCGCTGGGGTCCAGCTCCTCCAGAGTCTGGGTGAAGCTCCTCCCGCCCCGGCCATACATGCCCTTCTCCAGCCGCACGTTCTCAAAATGATAGCTCATGCTCGTCTCTCCTCCTTCAATCTATCCGGCACGGGGTCCCGCCCCGCCAGCCGCCTCATACCAAAAACGCCTCCGCGTCCTCCGTCTCCCCGGCGTCCCTTCTCCGCAGCTGCACCGGGGCGGGGAAGCGCCTGGCCGCCCGGGCGGCGAAGCTCTTCCGCAGCTCCAGCAGTTCCGGCTCCTCCAGCCGCAGCGCCGCCTTGGCGAAAACGCCGCCGTCCAGCCCGTCGTCCGCCAGCATGGCCAGGCGCACCACCTCCCGCCGCAGCTCCTGGAGGTACTTCCGCCCCAGTTCCGCCTCCTTGCGGAGGGTCCGGTCCTCCTCCCGGTCCTGGCCGAAGCGCTTCAGCACCCCCGCCGCCCTCTGGGCGGGCACCGCCACGAAGGACCACTCATAGGCGTCGGTGACATCCTTCAATTCCCGGAAGCACAGCCCCCCGTCGTAAGTCTCTCCCGGCACGTGGGCGCACGCCCCGTTTTCCGCGCCGCAGATGGAGCACACGCTCCTCCCCACGCCGCAGCCCACGCTGACCTCCTTCTTGATGCCCCCCTCGATCTCGGCAATCAGGTCCCCGTTCTTCTCCGTCCGCAGCAGATAGGCCCAGCCCTTCAGCCAGCAATAGCCCTCCCCGGCCTTGGTCCGCAGGGCCGGTTCCCGTACCACCTCGGTCCTGTACAGCCGGGCCGTCTGCCCCCGGGCGCTCCACTGGTGGTCGAAAATGCCGCTCTTGCCCACGAACAGCTCTCCCAGCCGCTCCAGGGCCTCGTTGTCAAATCGCTCAAAGTCCCGGTCCACCTCGTTGTCGCACAGCCGCAGGGTAAACACATACACCTGCTCCGCCGTCAGCTCCGCCTTGGCCAGCTCATTGATGAGAGCCAAATCCTCCTCGGTGACGGGCAGTCCCTTCCAGTCCTCCAAATCCGTTCCTCCCATCTCTCACGCCTCCGCGGCGTCGTTCTCAATCCGCAGCTTCCTGGCCTGTTCCCGGTACAATGCCGCCCTGGCCTCCTCCACCTGGTCCTGGAGGTTGATGTCGTCCCACACCACCTGAAAGCCGCAGGCGTAGCCGTTCATCCGCAGCCACAGCCGGCAGATTCTCTCCACCACCGGCGTCAGGGTCCGCCGCAGCGCCGTAACCTCGGTGGTGAGCATGTCCGCCTGCTGGCTGCTCATCCTCTCCGTGGAGTTCCAGGTAAGCCCCAGCATAAAGGGCGGAATGCCCGTCTTGGCCACAATCTGCTCCAGAATCTGCCGCACGGGCACCTGGCTGTCCAGCACGGGCGCGTCGGCGCCGATGACCCGGATGTTCACGTCCCCCGCCGCCACGAAATCCCGGACGCTGCCGCCCCGGCTCTCCCGCATGGCCCGGGACCACTCCCCGGCCAGCAGCTTCCCCCGTTCCGCGGCCCCCTGGCCCCCCTGGCAGGTGACGGCGAAGCGGAGGTTGCCGCACCGCTCCCAGTTCACCCCCACGGTGTGGTAAATCTTCATCAGAATGTCAGCCAGAAAGGGCAGGGACCGCAGAAGGGACACCCCGTAGGGGTTCTCCGCCTCCGGGTTCAGCGGCGTGAAGAGAATCAGGTCCTGATAGGGCAGCCGCTCCATCCGCCCGCTCTCGCCGGGCCCCCAGACGGAGAAGTCCAGGGGGTTCTCCCCCTCCCGGATCTCGATGTCCTCCACCCGCCCGCACAGCAGGGCGGCCAGCCCGCGGTTCCCCAGGGCGGGGATGATCTCCCCCACCGCCTGGCCGCAGGTCAGCAGGGAGTCCAGATAGCAGTCCAGAAAGGCGTTCAGCCCGAACTGCCCCCGCCCGGCGGGGACGGTCCGCAGAAACTCCCCCAGTTCCCGTTCCGCCCCCTTGTCCTCACACGCCGCCGTCACGCCCCCCGCCATGCGGATGAGCTTGTAAACGGCCGCGTCCACCACCGGCACGGCCTCCCGCACCGCCCGGTACAGCCGGGCCTCCCCCCGGCGCAGGGGCACGTACTCCCCCAGCGTCCCGAAGGGGTGCCTCTCCCAGTTCCGCAGCTGGGCCGCCTGAGCCCTTACCTCCGCCGCCGGGACCCGGTTTTTCCCCCGCTTCATGCTTTCATCTCCTCTCAAAGCAATTCCTCCCGCTCCACCGTCAAAACGGCAAAGCCGTCCTCCTCCCGGTCCCCCGCCAGGTCCATGGCAAAGTAGCGCATGTCGTCCATGGCGTGGTCGTCCTTTTTCCTGGGGGCGTCCCGCTCGCCCCGCTGTTCCCAGCAGTATTGGGCAATCTCCCGCAGGCAGTCCCCGCACCCCCTGCAAATGACCAGCCGCCCCTGCCGGAGCAGGTCCGCCGTCACCCGGAGGCCGTCGCCCACGTCGTTGTCCGCTTTTACCACCCGGAATCCCCGCCGCCGCAGCGCCTCCATGAAGCTGGCCGCCGACGGGTCCACAATGACCCGCTCAATCTCCCGGTCCCCCGCCAGCCGCTCCAGGTCCCCGGCGTACTCCGCGTCGGTCCTCTGCCGCCCGGCCTTCCGGGAGTCGTAGTAAAACTCGTCCACCCTGTACCAGACCCCGTCCCGGAGTCCCCACAGCCCGAAGGACGCGGGATTCACCGTCCCGTAGTCCGCCGAGATGCGCCACGCGGCAAAGCCCCCCGCCGGGACCTCCGCCGCGTCCCGGTCCGGGTCGAAGAAGTCGTAGACCCGTCCCTCCGCCGCGGTCCACTCCCCCAGAACGAACCGCCGGTAAAAGGCCCCGGAGTAGTTCCGCCTGTACCGTTCCCGGATTCTCTCCGGCAGCGCCGGGTTGTCCTCCATGACAAAGTGCAGCCGCAGTGCCCGCCGCTCCTCCGCCTTCAGAATCCACTCCTGATAAAACCAGTGCCGGGGCCCCTCCGGGTTGCAGTTGAACCACAGCCTGCTGCCCGCCACGCTGCACCGTGCCGCCGCCTGCTCCACGAAGGACCGGGGCATCAGCGCCGCCTCGTCCAGCAGCACCCCCGCCAGGGTGCTGCCCTGAATCAGCGCCGCGCTGGACTCGTCCCGCCCGCCGAAGAGCAGGAAGGTGTTCTCGTGCCCCCGGAACCGGACGGTCAGGGAGTGCTCGCCCCGCCGTTCCCGGACCTCCATGCCCAGCCGCCGCAGGTGGGGGAAGAGGTCTGAGAGCAGGTTCCGCCGCACCGACGCAATGGTTTTCCCGCAAATTCCAAACTGCCGCCCGTCGAACTCCGCCTGGGCCCACAGAAAGAAGCTCAGCCCCATGGCGAAGGTCTTCCCGCTGCGCACCGCCCCGTCGCAGATCAAAACCTCCCACCGGGGACTCCGCCACCAGGTCAGCACCCGCAGCTGCTTGGGGGAAAAGCGCAGGCCCTTAGCCGCCATACCCGTCCTCCAGCTGTTCCGCCGCCTCCTCCAGGGCCCGGTAAAGCTCCTCGGCCCCGCCGCCCCGCTCCTCCAGCAGGCCGCAGAGGGTCTCCAAAGCCCGCACCCGGTCCACCAGCTTCACCTCCACGCCCCCCTTGTCCGTCACCTTGATCTCCGCCACGGCGGAGAGGTCCAGTGCCCCCGGGTCCACCTCCCTGGGGTTCAGCGCCAGCCGGGCCGCGTCGTTGGCCCTTCCAAAAGCCAATTGGGCCAGCCGCCGCAGGGCGTCCTCCCTCTTGAGCTCTCCCGCCGCCGCGCCGCGCATCCTCTCCAGCCGCCGCCGGACGCTCTTCATAGCCAAGGCGTCAAAGCCGTCCTTCCGCCCCGCCGCCCTGGCGGCCTCCTCCGGGTCCATGGTCCTGAGATACGCCGTGCAGAACCGCAGATTCTGCCGCCCCGATTTTTCCTTTCCCTGTTCCATCCTCACATCCCCTCCTCACACACCCCCACACATTGCCAAATAGTTGCACATTTCCGTACACGCCCCCAAAAAAATTTTTTTACCCCTCCGCCGCAAAACATGCTATACTGAATTTTAAAAAGAGAACGCCATGTAGTAGAAGGGCGGACCTATGTGTCCGCCCTTCTACAGGGACTGCCAATCCCTCCAGAGAACAGGGCTTCACAGCACCCCTACATTCATTGTCCATTATCAATTTCCGTCATAAACTCTCCCACAGCCCACTCCCACTCCCACCCCACACCCCAAAAAAAGGAGGCCCACCCCCATGCTGACCCTGCTGACCGGCCGGGCGAACACCGGCAAATCCCAGGCGGTGCTGAACCGCATCGCTGCCCACCCCGGCGGCCGGGACCAGATTCTCCTGGTGCCGGAGCACGCCTCCCACCAGGCGGAGGTGGACCTGTGCGCCGCCTGCGGGGACACCGCCAGCCGCTTTGCCGAGGTCCTCAGCTTCCGCCGCCTCTCGGACCGGGTGCTGTCCATCACCGGCGGCGGGGCCCAGGTGACCCTGGACGCCGGGGGGAAGCTCCTCACCCTGGAGAAGGCCCTGCTGGAGGTCCTGCCGGAGCTGATGGTGTACCGCCGCCCCTCCCGGAAGTCCGCCTTTCTCCGCCAGCTCCTGGCCCTCTTCGACGAACTGCGGTGCTACGAGGTCTCCCCCGAGACCCTCTACGGCCAGTCCCAGGTCATCGCCGGGGCCACCCATGACAAACTCCGGGACCTGAGCTTGATCTACGCCGCCTACGAGTCCCGCCTCCTCCGCCCCGGCCTGGACGCCAGGGACTATATGGCCAAGCTCTGCGACAGCCTGGAGCGTTCCCAGTACGCCCTGAACAAGGACATCTGCATCGACGGCTTCACCTACTTCACCGCCCAGGAGCGCCGCTGCCTCTCCATCCTCCTGCGCCAGGCCCACTCCCTCACCGTCACCCTCCTCTGCGAACCGGGCAGCCGGGAGGAGATGTTCGAGGCGTCCCTCCGCACCCTGGAGCGCCTCCGCCGTCTGGCGGAATCGGAGGGAAAGCCCGTCCAGATCGAGAACCTCACCCTCCGCGACCCCTCCCCCCTGGGCCACCTGGAGCGGCACTTTTTCGGCGAGACCCGCCCCTACGAGGGGGAGGTCCCGGAGATCAAGCTCCTCCAGGCGGACACGGTCTTTTCCGAGGTGGAGCAGACCGCCGCCGCCATCCGCCGCCTCCTGGCGGTGGGCAAGTGCCGCTGCCGGGACATCACGGTAGCCGCCCGGAACATCGAGGTCTACGAGTCCGTCATCGAGACGGTGTTCGAACGTTACGAGCTTCCCGCCTATCTGAGCCGCCGCAGCGACATTCTGGAAAAGCCGGTCCTGAGCCTGCTCACCGGCGTCCTGGCCTCCCTCACCGGGGGGTACGAGTACGACGACATGTTCCGCTGGCTGAAGACGGGCCTTGCGGGCCTGACCCCGGAAGAGTGCGACGAGCTGGAGAACTACGTCCTCAAGTGGGAGGTCCACGGGGGCATGTGGCTCAGGGACGTGGACTGGACGGAGAACCCGGACGGCTACGGGGCCCCCTGGACGCCGGAGCGGGAGGAGCGTCTCAGCCGGGTGAACGCCCTGCGCCGCCGGGTCCGCCTGCCCCTGTCCCGCCTGGCGGAGGGCATGAAGACCGGCGAGACCGCCGCCGGAAAGGTGACCGCCCTCTTCGGCTTCATGGAGGAGCTGAGCCTCCAGAGCGCCCTGGAGTCCCAGATGCGGGCCCAGGCGGAGGCGGGCCGCCTCCAGGAGGCGGAGGAGACCGCCCAGCTGTGGGAGATCCTCTGCGGCGTGCTGGACCAGTTTGTGGAGATCCTGGGGGACGAGCCCATGGACCTGGACGAGTTCACCCGCCTCTTCCGCCAGGTGCTGACGGAGTACAGCGTGGGCACCATCCCCGTCTCCCTGGACCAGATTCAGGTGTCCGGCGTGGCCCGGAACGACCGCCACGCCGCCCGGTATCTCTTCCTCCTGGGGGCCAACGACCACGTCCTCCCCACCCCCGGCCAGGCGGGGGGCATCCTCAACGAGGACGACCGGGAGGAGCTGGCCCTCCGGGGCGTGGAGCTGGCCCCCACGGGCATGGACCAGATGGGCATCGAGCTCCAGAACCTCTACGCCGCCCTGGCCCAGCCCCGGCAGGGCCTCACGGTCAGCTGGCCCGTGGCCGGCGTCTCCGGGGAAGAACTGCGCCCCGCCTTTGTGGTGGACCGTCTGCTGGCCCTGTTTCCCGCCCTCCGGGTGGAGCGGGAGAGCGCCGCCAGGCCCTACCGCCTGGCCGCCCCCCTTCCGGCCCTGGAGTCCGCCGTCCCCGGCGGGGCCCTCTGGCGGAGGCTGGAGGAAACCCCCGCCTTCCGCCCCCGGCTGGAGGCCATGGAGCGGGCCGCCGCCCACACCCGGGGCTCTCTGTCCCCCGGGGCCGTCCGGGCCCTGTACGGCCCCCGGATCAACATGACGGCCACCCGTGTGGAGCGCATCCGCACCTGCCACTTCGCCCACTTCATGGAGTTCGCCCTCCGGGTGAAGCCCCGGACCCCCGCCGCATTCGACGCCCCCCAGATCGGAACCTTCCTCCACTTCCTCCTGGAGCGGGTCACCAGGGACGTGCAGGCCATGGGCGGCTTCGCCCAGGCGGACCAGGACACCCTCCACGCCCTGGTCCGCAAGCACATCGACCAGTACGTGGAGCAGGAGCTCCGCAACTTCCAGAACCGCAGCGCCCGCTTCCGCTACCTCTTCTCCCGCCTCCGCAGCACCGCCTGCGCCGTCATCGACCAGGCGGCGGCGGAGCTGCGCTGTTCCGACTTCGTCCCCCTGGCCTTTGAGCTGTCCTTCGGCGGCGAGGGGGCGGACCTTCCCGCCGTGGTGATCTCCGAGCCCGACGGCGAACTGCGCCTCCGGGGCAAGGTGGACCGGGTGGACGGCTGGTATCAGGACGGGAAGCTCTACCTCCGGGTGGTGGACTACAAGTCCGGCAAAAAGTCCTTCGACCTCTCGGCGGTCCGCATGGGCCTGGACATCCAGATGCTCCTCTACCTCTTCACCCTCCAGAAGACCGGGCCCTCCCGCTTCGGCGCCCCCGTGGAGCCCGCCGGAGTCCTCTACCTGCCCGCCAGGGACGAGATTCTCTCCGCCCAGCGGAACATCCCCCCGGAGAAGCTCCAGGCCGAGCAGGAGAAGCAGCTGCGCCGCAGCGGCCTCCTCCTGGCGGAGCCCCAGGTCCTCCAGGCCATGGAGCACGACGCCCTCACCGAACCCCGCTACCTCCCCCTCCGGGTCACCAGGGACGGAAGCCTCACCGGCAGTCTTGCCTCCGCCGCCCAGCTGGGAAAGCTGGGCCGCTACGTGGAGTCCACCCTCCGGGACATCGCCGAAGAGATCCGCCGGGGCGTCATTGACGCGGACCCCTGCTGCCACGGGGAGGAGGACAGCCCCTGCCGCTACTGCGACTGGGCCCCCGCCTGCCACTTCCAGGACGGCCGGGACGGCGACCACCTGAACTACATCCGCCCCGTCAAGTCCCAGGACTTCTGGCGGGAGCTCGAGGAAAGGGAGGACCTCTGACATGCCCGTGACACTGACGCCCCAGCAGCGCGCCGCCGTGGAGAACCGGGGGGGCAGCCTCCTGGTCTCCGCCGCCGCCGGGTCCGGGAAGACCCGCGTCCTGGTGGACCGGCTCTTCCGCTATGTGACGGAGGAGCGCCGCAGCATCGACGACTTCCTCATCATCACCTACACCCGGGCCGCCGCGGCGGAACTCCGGGGCAAGATCGCCGCCGAGCTCTCCCGCCGCATGGGGGAGAACCCGTCGAACACCCACCTCCGCCGCCAGCTCCTCCGGGTCTACCAGGCGGACATCAAGACCGTGGACGCCTTCTGCACGGCCCTTCTCCGGGAGAACACCCACCTCCTGGCCAGGGACGAGGACAAGCACGCCCTCACCCCGGACTTCCGGGTCCTGGACGACGGCGAGGCCGCCCTCATCCGCCGCCGGGTACTGACCCGGACCCTCTCCGTCTTTTACGAGACTCTGACCCCCGGCGGCGAGCAGCTGGCGGACACCCTGGGGGCGGGCCGGGACGACTCCGCCCTGGAGGAGCTGGTGCTGGAGCTGTACGACAAGCTCCAGAGCCACGCCTCCCCGGAGTCCTGGCTCCTCCAGAGCCGGGCCGCCTGGGAGTCCCCCGCCCCCTCCTTCGACGAAACCCCCTACGCCCAGGCCCTTTTAACGGTCCTCCGCCGCCGGGCCGCCCACTGGGCAAACCAGCTGCGCCGGGCCGCTGAACGCACCGAGGGCGGCTCCCCCCTGAAATCCGGCTACGGCGTCCGGTTCCTCCAGGCCGCCCAGGGCTTCCAGTCCCTCAGCGAAGCCCCGGACTGGGAGACCGCCCGGACCCTGTCCGCCGCCGTCACCTTCCCCAAGCTGGTCACTCCCAAGGGCCGGAAGGAGGACCCCCTGGTCCTCTCCCTGAAGCAGACCTGGGACGGCGCGAAAGCCGCCCTAAAGCCCCTCCAGTCCTGGCTGGACGTGACTGGGGAGGAGGCCCTGGAGGACCTGCGGGCCGTGGCCCCCGCCATGCTGGCCTTACTGGACCTGACGGCGGACTTCTCCGCCGCCTTCCGGGCGGAGAAACTCCGCCTCAACGCCGCCGACTTCTCCGACCAGGAGCACCTGGCCCTCCTCCTCCTGGTAAAGCCCGACGGAACCCCCACGGACCTGGGCCTCCAGGTCTCCGCCCGCTACGCCGAGATTCTGGTGGACGAGTACCAGGACACCAACGAGGTCCAGAACGCCATCTTCCGGGCCGTCTCCAGGGACGGCAAAAACCTCTTCACCGTGGGCGACGTGAAGCAGAGCATCTACCGCTTCCGCCTGGCGGACCCCACCATCTTCCTCCGCAAATACGCCGCTTTCAAGCCCCACACGGAGGCCCAGGACGGCGAGGACCGCAGGCTCACCCTCTCCCAGAACTTCCGTTCCCGCAGGGAAATCCTGGACGCCGCCAACTTCGTCTTTGAAAATATACTCTCCGTAGAAATGGGCGATCTTGATTACAACGAGGACGCGGCCCTCCACTTCGGCGCGGCCTACTACCCGCCCCGAACCGGCTGTCAAACAGAGTACCACCTCCTCACGGCCCGCCAGAAGTCGGCGGAGGACCCCCGCCCGGTGAAGAAGCTGATGGCGGAGGCCCGCCTGGTGGCCCGCCGCGTCCGGGAGCTCCTGGACGAGGGCTATCCCGTCACGGACCCGGACGGGACTCTCCGCCCCTGCGCGCCGGAGGACATCGTGATCCTCATGCGCTCCCCCGGCAGCCGCCTGGCGGCCTTTGCCGCCGCCCTGGCGGAACAGAATGTCCCCTGCTCCTTCCAGGAGGAGTCCGGCTTTTACGAGACCATGGAGGTCTCCACCGCCGTCTCCCTCCTCCAGCTCATCGACAACCCCCGCCAGGACGTGCCCCTGGTCTCCGTCCTCCGCTCCCCCATCTTCGGCTTCAAGCCGGACCGCCTTGCGGAGCTGCGCGCCGCCGCCCCCGGCGGGGACTTTTACCAGGCCGTCGCCGCCTCCGGCTCCCCCGACTGCGCCGCCTTTCTGGAGACCCTGGCCTCCCTCCGCCTTGCGGCCCGTGACATGAGCGTCCACCGCCTCCTCTGGCACATCTACAACAAGCTGAACCTCTTAGGGCTCTATGGCGCCATGGACCGCGGCCTGGAGCGCCGGGAGAACCTCATCGCCCTGGCCCGCCAGGCGGAGAAGTTCGAGTCCGGCGGGGCCAAGGGCCTCTTTGCCTTTGTCACCCGCCTCCGCCGCCTGCTGGAGACGGGGGAGACCCCCCCGGCCTCCTCGGCCACCGCCGCCGGGGGCGTCCGCCTCATGAGCGTCCACAAGTCCAAGGGCCTGGAGTTCCCCATCGTCATCCTGGCCGACCTGGATCACGCTTTCTCCCGCCAGGACTTCGACGCCTCCGTCCTGGTCCACCCCACCCTGGGCCTGGGCCCCCGCCGGGTGGACCTGAACCGGAAAATCCGCTATCCCACCCTGGCCCGGGCGGCCATCGAGGAGACCCTCCGCCGGGAGAACCTGGCGGAGGAGCAGCGGGTCCTCTACGTGGCCATGACCCGCCCCAAGGAAAAGCTCATCCTGGTCCACTCCCTCTACTTCGCGGAGACCCGCCTCCAGCGCCTGGCGGCCTCCGCCGCCCTGCCGGTCCCGCCGGAGGCCGTGGCCGCCTGCCGGACCTTCGGCGAGTGGCTCTTGCTGCCCCTCCTCTGCCGCCCGGAATCCTGGCCCCTCCACGACCTTGCCGGAACCGAGCCCCCCGCCCCCGCCGAACCCCTCCCCTCCCCCTGGCAAATCCGCCTCCACGACGCGGCGGACTACCGGGAAGCGCCCCCCCGCCCCGGCCTCCCGGCGGAGGGCGAAACCCCCGAGACCCCCTTCGACCCCGCCCTCCTCTCCTTTGTCTACCCCTACCGCCGGGAGTCGTTCCTTCCCGCCAAGCTGACGGCCACCCAGTTAAAGGGCCGCCCCCTGGACCAGGAAATTGCGGAGAACGCCGCCCACACCCCCTACCTCCGCCCCCTCTCCCAGCCCCGGTTCCGCCGGGAGCAGAAGGGCCTCACCCCCGCCGAGCGGGGCACGGCCACCCACCTGGTCCTCCAGCGCCTGGACTTCGCGGACCCGGACGTGCCCGCCCAGATCGCCGCCCTGGCGGAAAAGGGCCTCCTCACCCCCGCCCAGGCCCGGGCCGTGGACGTGGCCGCCCTCCGGCGCTTCCTGGCCTCCCCCCTGGCCCAGGAACTGCGCTCCGCCCAGGCCGCCGGCCAGACCCCCCTCCGGGAATACCGCTTCACCCTCCTGGTCCCCGCCAGGGAGTACGACCCCCAGGCCGCTGCGGAGGACTCCATCCTCCTCCAGGGCGTGGCGGACCTGTGCTTTGAGACGGACTCCGGCCTCACCGTGGTGGACTTCAAGACCGACCGCGTCTCCGCCCCCCCGGAAATCGCCGCCCGGGCGGAGGTCTACCGCCCCCAGCTCCAAGCGTACAGCCTGGCCCTCAGCCGCTGCCTGGGCCGCCCCGTCACCCGCCGGGTGCTGTATTTTCTGGTCCCCGGCGAGGCTTTCGAGGTCTGAAAGCTGCGGAAAAGCCCCGGAGGGGCTGTCCAGACTCTGTTGAAAACCCGTTCAAAATCCGAAGATATTGGGCCCGTCCAAGAAAAAAACACAAAATATTCCAAACTGAGGCAAAAACATCTTGTAATTTTTGCATAGACTGGTATATAATAGGTTCTGACTAAACGTAGCCCTCGGGGAGGAAGCGAGCCGGAGGCGCGAATTTGAAAAGGAGATTGCGATTATGAAGAAGAAGCTGTTATCTCTGGCCCTGGTTCTCGTCCTGGCCCTCACGCTGCTTCCCACCGCCGCCTTTGCCGAGGAACCGGAAGGGGAGACCACACCCATTGAGGCCCCTGCCGCCTCCGAAACCCCCACCGTCCCCGAAAACACCGAGCCCGAGCAGAAGCAGGAAACCGCCCCGGAGTCCACCCCCATCACCACTGAAACGCCCGCCGCGCCGCCCTTGGCGGCCCCTGCGGCCGAGGGCAGCGACCCCGACACTGGTGACCCCCCCGCTGGTGACACCCCCGCTACTCCCACCACCACTTGCAGCCATTCTCGAACTCACCACGACGCAATTGCCGCCACCTGCCAAACCACTGGTAATGTCGAATACTGGAGCTGTAGCGAGACACCCTCCTGCGGCAATTTTGATGCAGCATCAGGCGGGAATCTAATTGCTGATGTTACCATTGCTAAATTGACAACCCACGACTGGGATACAACTAAAGAACCCAGCGAGTGCAAAACAACTGACTGCACCGCAACCTGCGACCACACCGGCAAAACAGGCACCTGTACTACCTGCGGAAAGGTCCTGTCTACTCCCACCACCCCCACCTCCTGCGATCACACCTCGCTGACACTGCAAAATGGGTCTGACGCGAAAGATGCCAAGTGTAATGCTGATGGTGTAAAAAAATACTACCAATGCACTTGCGGTAAATACTTTATCGACGGTGACAGAAACACCCCCCTTGATAGCGCCCCCTCCGCCGACAAGCTGAAAATCCCCGCCACCGGCAAGCACACAGCCCCCGCCGACGGCACAGGCGGATATATCTCTTCTACCCAGCACAGCTATACCTGCACTGTCTGCGGCCAGACGGCTACCGGGGAACACACCTATGTAAACGGTGTCTGCACGGTCTGCAACACGACTCAGACCTCTACCCCCTCCCCCTACCGCTATATTGACATCTCCAGCGCCTATGTAAACAGCTATTCCTTCACCGTCACCTGGGCCTCCGACCTGCCCGACGGGACCCGCTTCGATATTTACCTGGACAATACCTGGTACACCACCGTCACCCCCTCCAAGTCCGGCAATTATTTCAGCGCCACCGTCAGCACCTCCCGCTATCTGGACGACAGCTACTATTATGTGTCCGTCTACCAGTACGGGGACCACACCGTGGGCGACAGCGTCAAGGTCTATGGCCGCTACTATGACCGGGATCACTATTACTGGGACGGCTATTGGGAGGACGGCTACTGGCATCCCAGCTACCGCCCCGACTACAACACCACCCCCAGCACCAACTCCTCCGGCATTCCCTACGCCTCCCAGGTCACGGGCCGCTACAGCGCCTCCGAGGCCATCCGCATCCTCCGCAACACCAATTCCACCCGCCTCCAGAACGAGCTCATGGGCAGCTCCTCCGCCCGCAGCAGCTATGACTCCCTGGAGCGGGCCGTGAAGTCCGCCAACAACGTCTCCGTGGCCGTCAGCACGGACCGGACCGGCGTCCCCAGCGCCCTGCGCACCGGCAGCGGCGTCCAGATTTCCGGCGCGGCCTTCAACGCCTCCAGCACCAACAGCACCGTCCGCCTGGTGGTGGACGCCCCCTCCGTGAACCGCTACGTGGGCCACGGCTACCAGTTCAGCATGTCCCTCACCGGCGTGGGCAACGACTCCAGCCTGGACGTTCCCGTGGTGGTTTCCATGCCCCTGCCCTCGGACATCAACTCCAACTTCGTCCGGGTCCTCCACTATCATAACTCCAACGTCCCCACCGTCATCACCCCCCAGGTCTCCGGCGGCCGCATCCGCTTCACCCTCACGGGCTTCAGCGACTTTGTCATCACGGATAACGGCGTGCCCTACACCTACGTCTCCGACGGTCTGGGCGGCTACTATGTCCGGCGGGATCTCACCCAGCAGCAGCTGGCCGTGGCCCTGCCCATCCTGACCACCGTGCCCACCGGCTACGTCTACACCGACGTGAGCGGGAACTACTGGGCCTCCAGCGAGATTGCCTGGGCCCAGAGCGCGGGCATCCTCTCCGGCTATACCGACGGCACCTTCCGTCCCTACTCCGGCACCACCCGCCAGGAGCTGTGGATGGTTCTGGCCCGTCTCTCCGGCGCCAACCCGGCCCACATGCAGGCGGCCCGTGATTGGGCCATGAACGCGGGCATCACCGACGGCCGCAACCCGGAGTCCCCCCTGAGCCACCAGCAGATGATCACCATGCTGTACCGCTACGCCAGCTACCGGGGCATGAACCTGGCGGCGCCCACCACGAACCTGTCCCTGTACCGTGACAGCGCCTCCATCTCCCCCTACGCCCGCACGCCCATGGCCTGGGCCATCAACCGGGGCATCGTGACGGGGAACGGCACGGGCTATCTGAATCCCCAGAACATCGCCTCCCGCGCGGACTTCGCGGTCTACCTGTACCGCTTCGTCCAATAATCCAAAGGAGAAACCGGGCCGCCCCAAGGGCGGCCCGCCTTTTTTCCCGCCGTTGACCCCTCCAACAGAAAATTTTTCCATCATGAAATCCGCCCATCGGGGCAACCTAAGAATCATCTCGACAGGATTGGAGGGATTTCCATGGTAATCGACAAGATCGCCGTTCTGCTGGCCGTCATTGGCGCGCTGAACTGGGGCGGCATCGGCCTCTTCGGCTTTGACGCCGTCGCCTGGCTCTTCGGCGGGCAGCTGGCGGTGTTTTCCCGGATCATCTACACCCTGGTGGGCCTGGCGGGCCTGTGGTGCCTGACGCTGCTGTTCCGCCTGGACCGGGAGACCGCCGCCAACCCGGCATGAAAAAAGCCCCCGAATGGGGGCTTTTTCCTTTTCCGCAATCCGCGAAATTCGTGAACGAATTTTAAATCCCGCCCCCGCCGTCTTTACTTCCCCGTTAAAATATTCTATAATCGCACATAATGTACCATATAAACAGAAAGGAAGGACCCAAGATATGGAAAACAAACTGCGCGAATACGCCCGTCTCCTGGTCCGGGTGGGCCTGAACCCCTATTCCGGCCAGCGGATGGTGATCTCCTCCCCGGTGGAGTGCGCCCACTTCGCCCGCCTCTGCGCCCAGGAAGCCTATGACGCCGGGTGCAAAGAGGTGGTCATGAACTGGACCGACGACGCCATGACCCGCATGAAGTATCTCCAGGCCGCCGGGGAGGTCTTCGACGCCGTGCCCCTCTGGCGGCGGCACTTCTTCAACGACCACGCCCTGGAGGGCGCGGCTTATCTCGCCATCTCCGCCACGGACCCGGAGAACCTCAAGGGCGTCTCCCCGGACCGCATCATCCGGGCCCAGCGCTCCAGCGGGAAGGCCCTCAAGGACTTCGACCGCCTCCAGATGTGCGGCGGCTTCCCCTGGTGCATCGCCTCGATTCCCATTCCCTCCTGGGCCGTCCGGGTCTTCCCGGACAAGGGGGAGGCGGAGGCCGTGGACGCCCTCTGGGACGCCATTTTCGCCGCCGTCCGGGTCACTGGGGACGGCAAGGCCGTGGAGCGCTGGCGGGAGCACCTGGCCACCCTGGAAAAGCGCCTGGAGAAGCTGAACGCCCTGAAATTGAAGTCCCTCCGCTACACCAACGCCCTGGGCACGGACCTCACCGTGGAGCTGCCCGAGGGCCACGTCTGGGAGTCCGGCGGGGATCACACCCTGTCCGGCCGGTCGTATATTGCCAACATCCCCACGGAGGAGATTTTCACCTCCCCCCTGAAAACCGGGTCCAACGGCGTGGTGTACGCCTCCATGCCCCTGGTCCACGACGGCAACGTCATCGAGGACATCCGCTTTGTGGTGAAGGAGGGGAAGATTGTGGAAGCCTCGGCCAGCAAGGGGGAGGAAACCCTGAAAGCCGCCGTCTCCGTGGACGAGGGCGCGGCCTACTTCGGCGAGGTGGCCCTGGTGCCCTACGACAGCCCCATCTCCAACCAGAACCTGCTGTTTTTCAACACCCTGTTTGACGAGAACGCCGCCTGTCACATCGCCTTCGGCGAGGCGTACCCCTGCCTGGAGGGCGGCCAGAAGATGACCAAGGACGAGCTGAAACAGCGGGGCCTCAACGACTCCATCACCCATGTGGACTTCATGATCGGCACCCCGGACCTCTCCATCGTGGGCACCACCCAGGAGGGGAAGGAGGTTCCCATCTTCGTGGACGGGAATTTTGCCCCCGAATTTTCATGAGGGGCCCCGGAGAAACGGGCCGCCGAGGGCGGCGGCCCCTACAGATTCTCCGTCCGGTGGGATGACCTGTAGGGGCCGCCCCCTTGGGCGGCCCGTTCCCCGGCGGACCAACCCTATTACATAATAAGAAACGAGGAAAACATCATGGCAGTAAAATTTCAGGAGACCACCCCCGACGTGCTCATCTGCGACGGCGCGAAGGTCAGCGGCGACGTGACCCTGGGGAAGGGCGTGAACATCTGGCACAACGCCGTCCTCCGGGGGGACGACGGGGCCATCACCGTGGGGGAGGGCACCAACATCCAGGACTGCGCCGTCCTCCACGAGGAGACCCGGGTGGGCGCGGGCTGCACCATCGGCCACGGGGCCATTGTCCACGGCTGCACCGTGGGAGACAACGTCCTCGTGGGCATGGGGGCCGTCATCCTCAACGGGGCGAAAATCGGGGACGACTGCGTCGTGGGCGCCGGGGCCCTGGTGACGGGGAAGATGGACGCCCCCGCCGGGTCCATGATTCTGGGCAGCCCCGCCAAGGTGGTCCGCCCCCTGACGGAGGCGGAGATCGCCGGAAACCGCCGCTCCGCCGAGGGGTATCTGAAGACGGCGGAAGAATACCGCGGGGGCTGAGCCATGGACTGGAACAGCGATCAAATCAAGCAGCGCCTGCTGGTGGTCTGCGGGGGCGTGGCCTTCTTCTGCGCCCTGCAAAACCTGCCCGCCGTGGCGGGGGCCCTGGGCTGGGTACTGGGGACCCTGTCCCCCTTCCTGGTGGGCGGGGCCGTGGCCTTTATTTTAAACGTCCCCATGCGGGCCATAGAGGCCCATCTCCCCAGCGGGAAGCGCCGGCGGTCCCTCCGCCGCCCCCTGGCCCTGGTGCTGACCCTGGCGGCGGTCATCGGCGTGGTGACTCTGGCGGCCTGCGTCATCAGCCCCGGCGTCGCCGACGCGGTGCGCTCCATCACCCGGCAGCTGCCTGCCGCCATAAACCGGGTGCAGGAGCAGCTGGCGGCCCTGGAGACCTGGCTTCCCCAACTGGAGACCCTGGCGGCGGACATTCACTTTGACTGGAAGGGCCTCTCGGAAAAGGCCATCGCCCTGGTCCGGGACTGGGGCGGCGGGCTGGTGTCCTCAGGCGGGGTGCTCATCGGCGGCGTGGTCAGCGGCGTCAGCACCTTTGTCATCGGGCTGATTTTCTCCTTCTACATCCTCCTGCAAAAGGAGCGCCTGGCCCGCCAGGGCCGGCAGGTGCTCTACGCCCTGCTGCCCGAGACCTGGGCGGACCGGACCCTGGAGGTTCTCCGGCTCTCCAGCCGGACCTTTTCCAGCTTTCTCTCCGGCCAGTGCGTGGAGGCGGTGATTCTGGGGTCCCTCTTCGTGGTGGCCATGACGGTCTGCCGCATGCCCTACGCCCTGCTGGTGGGGGTGCTCATCGCCCTGACGGCCCTGATCCCCGTGGTGGGGGCCTTCATCGGCTGCGTGGTGGGGGCGCTGCTCATCGCCGTCACCAACCCCTGGCAGGCGGTGGGCTTTGTGGCGCTCTTCCTGGTTCTCCAGCAGATTGAGGGGAATTTGATTTATCCCCACGTGGTGGGGTCCTCCGTGGGGCTGCCCTCCATCTGGGTGCTGGCCGCCGTGACCCTGGGCGGGAAGCTGATGGGCATCGCGGGGATGCTGTTTTTCATACCCCTCTGCTCTGTGCTGTACGCACTGTTCAGGGGGTTTGTCAAGGGGCGCCTGGAGGCGAGGGGGGTGCCCGCCGGGAAGTGGCGGGAGCCTTGAGCTTTCCCCCCGTAAGGGTGGGCTTTACTTGCCCTTGCGTGCGGGGGAGATTGGCAGCCAGCGATGGCTGGTCCAATGCACCCCCCATTTCGTCGGAAGAAATTCCGCTCTGCTCCGTCCCCGCCTGGCGGCGAGGACTGCGCCCGCTCCATTCCTTCCTCCTCTCCCCACAAAATCTACGATTTTGCGGGGGCCCCTTTTTTGCGAAAAGAGAGAATACGCCGTGTACGGTGGAAGAGAGAAAACGGGGGCGCGCTGGACGTGCCGACTGTTGATACGAATATCTCCAGCCCGCGGCGTAGTGCAAGCGGGGGTTTTGGAGGTCATTGAATCGACTCTTTCCTCTTTCCGCTGCCGCTAACCTGGCGGTTGGGGGGAATGGTTGGTCTGTCACCTTCTATCGGTAGGCCACCCCGTAGGGGCGGCAATCTGCCGCCCGTTTCCTGGGCCCACCCTTCTATCGGCAGACCATTCCCCCGGACCCTCCACGCCTCTAAAAAACAGGGCGGGCCAAAGCCCGCCCCTTACTTATTCATTGTCAATTATCCATTGTCCATTATTCCCCCATCCGCAGCCGGAGCGCCCCATCCTCCAGGACGTAGGGGCCCAGGGGGTTCCCGTCCTCTCCCAGGAGAGGATTCCCCTCTGGGTCCGCCGGGACAAAGCCCTTTTCCGAGTCCGCCGTCCCCAGCGGGGCCTCGGGGCCCGCCGTCAGGAAGTACCGCCAGTACCGCCCCTCCGAGTCCCGGTCGTAGAAGGACCAGCCGGTGTCGCCGTGGTTATAGAACTCCCAGGCCTCCCCCTGGCCGTCGCCGTCCAGGTCCGCCACCTGGGCCTGCTGGCTGCTGCCAACGTCAAAGAGAAACTCCGCCCCCTCCGGTGTGGCAGCGAAGTACCAGCTGATCATCGCCGCCGCGCCGATGCAGAAGGAAATCTGCCAGCCCTCCTGGCCCAGGATGTCCGGAACCCGCTCCGCCACGTCCAGGCGTCCGTCGCCGTAATATACATAGATGTTATAGTCCGCCAGACGGCCCAAAACCTTCCAGTCCGTGTCCGGGGTCCGGGTGAGGGCGTACACGTCGTAAAAGACTCCCGGACGGCCGTCGGGGTCCGGCACGGGATTGGCCCGGCGAATCTCCAGCTCCACACCGGAGTCCAGCTTGTCGCTGTATATCACGTCCTCCGAGGCCAGGGCCGCTTCCGGGTCCCCCTCATCCAGGAATAGGGGCTCCTCCTCATGGGCCTCCAGAGGAATGACCAGGGGAAGCCCGTCCGGCGAGAGCGCTTCCTCCGGGGGTTCTTCCTCCGGGGCTTCCGTCTGAGACGCGGCGGGAAGGGATTCCTCTGCCCGGGACGGCTCCTCCGGCTCCGGGGCGGCCTTCTCTGGGGAACAGCCGGGAAGCAACACCAGCGCCGCCAGGGCGCAGAGAACCAGGCCCAGCCGGAGGAGGGCCTGGTTCTTTGAGTTCCCGGGCTCAGTCATTGTGGTGCTCAGCGTAGAAGGCGTCGTAGTCCTTCAGCATCTCCACCAGCAGGTTCGGGGTATCCAGCCCGTAGGGGCAGCGGCTCTTGCAGGCGTCGCAGTGGACGCACTCCTCGATTTTATGCATCTTGGCATGCCATTCGTCGCTCATGTAGGGCCGGTAGGGAGACCGGCGCAGCAGCGCGGACATCCGGGCGGCCTGGGGGATGTCGATGCCGGCGGCGCAGGGGAGGCAATAGCCGCAGGAGCGGCAGAAGCTGCCCACCAGCTCCTTGCGGTCCGCCTCGATGACGGCCTTGAGCGCCGGGGTCATGCCGGGGTCCCGCCGGGTGAGCTCCAGCCACTGGTCCAGCTCCCACTCGTGCTGAATGCCCCAGATGGGCACCACGTTGGGGTACTCTTTCATAAAGGCGTAGCAAGCCTCGGCATTGTTGAGGAGCCCGCCGGAGAGCCCCTTCATGGCGATAAAGCCCATGTCGGCCTTCTCGCAGTCCCGGACCAGGCCCAGCTCCTTCTCAGTGGTGAGGTAGCAGAAAGGGAACTGGAGGGTCTCGAAGTTCCCGGAGGCGATGGCCTCCTGGGCCACGTAGAGCCGGTGGTTGGTAATGCCGATGTGCCGGATGTAGCCCTTCCGCTGCATCTCCAGGGCGGCGGCAAAGGGGCCGTCGGGGTCGTTGATATCCGGCAGCTTGGCGGGGTTGTGGAACTGGAAGAGGTCGATATAGTCCGTCCGCATGTCGCGGAGGCTCTTCTCAATGTGGCTGAGGACGGTCTTTTTGTCCCCGCCGCCGCTCTTGGTGGAGATGACCACATTCTGCCGGATCCCCTCCAGGGCCTCGCCCAGTTTCTCCTCGCTGTCCGTGTACATATTGGCGGTGTCGAAGTAGTTGATCCCGGCCTCATAGGCCCGGCGGACCAGCTTCACCGCGTCGGCCTTGGAAATGCGCTGGATGGGCAGGGCGCCGAAGGCCGTCTTCGTCACCATCAATTCCGTCCGCCCCAGTCTGACTTTCTCCATAGTGTCCTCCTATTTATTGCGGGGCCAGGGACAAAAACGCCCCCGGCCCCAATGTTTATGTATCTTAAAATTCCCCGCAAGCACGATCTTGGTTGCCGTCGCTCCGGCTTGGGAAACCACCAGACAGCCAGAGCGGACCTAAAGCTCTTTTTGAATACTTTTTCTCTCGAGAAAAAGTATTAGAAGTCGGGGCCGCAGCTGTTGGTGAGGGCCTCCAGAATCTGGTAGCGGTCCATCTGGAAGGTCTTGGTCATGGCCAGGGCCTCCTCCATGTCCATGTCGGCCAGGCGTCCGTCCTGAATGGCGATGATGCTGTTTCCCTCGCCCTCGGCCAGAACCTTCACCGCCTCATAACCCATGCGGCTGGCGGTTTCCCGGTCCCGGGCGGAGGGGGAGCCGCCCCGCTGAATGTGCCCCAGGACCGTGACCCGGGGGTCGATGCCCAGCTCGTCGTGAATCCGCTGGCTGATCTCGATGGCGCTGCCCGCGCCCTCGGCCACGACGACCATGTAGTGGGTGGTGCCCGCCAGGCGGGCCCGGCGGATTTTCTCCACAATGTCCCGCTCAAAGTCCGGCTCCCGCTCGGGGATCAGCACGGCGGTGGCGCCCACGGAAATGCCCACGTACAGGGCCAGATAGCCCGCGTGGCGGCCCATGACCTCCACCACGGAGCAGCGCTCGTGGGACTGCATGGTGTCCCGCAGCTTGTCGATGCACTCGATGGCCGTGTTGCAGGCGGAGTCAAAGCCTATGGTGTAATGGGAGCAGCCGATATCGTTGTCAATAGTGGCCGGAATGCCCACCACCCGGAGGCTCATGTTGTCCTTGGCGGCCTGGCGGGAGATGGCCAGGGCCCCCCGGAAGGTGCCGTCGCCGCCGATGGCCACAATGCCGTCCAGGCCCAGCAGGCGGCAGGTGGCCAGGGCCTTGGCCCGGCCCGCCTCCTCCATGAACTCCAGGCTGCGGGCGGTGTAGAGCATGGTGCCGCCCTTGTTGATGATGTGGCTGACGCTGGAGGAGGTCAGCGGGACAAAGTCGCTGGTAATCAGGCCGTTCCAGCCCCGGCGGATGCCGATGCAGCTGATGCTCCGGTTGATGGACGCCCGGACCACGGCCCGGACCGCCGCGTTCATGCCCGGCGCGTCGCCGCCGCTGGTGAGAACGCCGATTCTTTTTACCTTCTTCTCCATAAGAAAACCCTCCTGTCGATTTTCCACCGGCCCTGACCCGAGCCGGTTTTTTCCTGTATATCATGATACCGCCCGAGGGGCGGGATGTCAAGCTGGGTTTGATTTCCAGGCCCGGGGGCGTAGGGGCCGCCGCCCTCGGCGGCCCGTTCCTCCGATGCCTCCGGTGTATCTGGGGAAACGGGCGGCCCAGGGGGGCCGCCCCTACAGAAATCTGTCATTCTTTTGTTACCACTTTGATGCAGGAACCTGCTATATTGGGTCCATCAAATCTTACGAAAAGAGGACCCAAGCTATGCGCCGCGTGCTGATTTTACTGCTGGCCCTGCTGACGCTCTCCGCCTGCGCCGCCCCGGTGGAGACGGTGGAGGAGACCCCGCCGCCCCAGGAGGCCCCGGCGGCCCCCGCGGAACCCGCCCCGGCGGACTCCCTCCCCAACAGGGCGGCGGACGACTGCTCCCTGACCCTGGAGGCCCCTCTGGCGGACGGGCGGACCCTCCTGCTGGAGGCCGTGGGGAAACGGGTGGACGAGTATAATTTCGGCGTGCGGGAGGTCCGGGTGTACGATGGGGAGGAGCTGATCCAGACCGTCCTGAGCCGGGAGGCCATCGAAACAGAATGGGGCCCGGACATGCCGGAGGAGTTCTACGACTACACGGAGTGCTGGTCCCCGGAGGAGAGCATGGAGGTTCTGGACCTGAACTTTGACGGCAGCACGGACTTCGGCCTCTTCGGCTGGACCGCCAACAACACCATCCCCTATTACTATTGGATTTGGGACCCGGAGACGGAACAGTACCAATACGCCTTCACCCTCCAGGGGGCGGAGGCTGACCCGGAGACGGGGGAGCTCACCAGCGAATACAAATCCGGGTCCGCCGGGTCCCAGTGGATCACGGAGGTCTACAGGCCCGACGAGGACGGGGCCTTGTATTTGCAGCGGGTTGAGCGGGACACCTGCGACTTCGAGCCCGAGCCCCCCAGCTGTCTGGACGTTCAGCGGGGCTGGGCCCACGAGACCTGGGTCCCGCCGGAGGGCCGGGAGCCCATTTCACCCAGGGACGACAGCTGGAGCCTTGAGGCTGATCTGATCCTCACCCGCCGGGAGGTCCCGGTCTATGAGGACAACGGAGACGGCACCGTCTCCCATTTTACCGAGATTTGGGAGTTCTGGGACGGCGAGCCCCAATTGGTCGAGCGAAAGGAGTACACCGATGAAAACCACCCATGACCTGCGCCTCACCGTCACCCTCCGCCTCCTGGACGGGGAGGATCAGCGGCGCTTCGGCCCCGGCGTGGCGGCCCTTTTGGAGGAGGTCCGGGAAAAGCGCTCCCTCCGGGCGGCGGCGGGGGCCATGGGCATGGCCTACTCCAAGGCGTGGCGCATCGTCCGCTCCGCCGAGGAAGCCCTGGGGTACAAGCTCCTCCGCTCCACCGTGGGGGGCCGGAACGGCGGCGGCGCGGCCCTGACGGAGGAGGCGGAGGCCCTGCTCTCCGCCTGGCGGGCCCTCCGGGAGGAGGTGGGCGCTTTCGCCCAGGAGCGCTTCGCGGAACATTTCCGGGACCTCTGAGGGACCCGGCGCATAGGATGGAGTACACCCTATGAGATAAGGAGGTCCTCTTATGGAACCTGTTTGCGATACCTGCGCCCAGTGCCCGGAGACCGTGGTCTTGAAGGGCCGGATTCTGCGCTCTGGCTGCTGCGACCTGCTGGTGTGCGATCTGTGCGCCTGTCAGGAGGTGCTGGTCCATACCCCCGACGCCTGCCGTTTCTGTCCCGGACAGTGCGTCTGCGTCGAGTACGACGGCGCCATGACCATGAGCATCCCGCCCCAGATCAGCGCGGACTGCGTGAAGCTGATCCCCTGCTGATACTTTCTTGAAAGATATGGGGGCTCTTAGCGGCTTTGCCGCTTAGAGCCCCCTAATACCCGGAGGGTAAAAGTATCCAAGGAACTTTAGGTCCGCTCTGGCCGTCTGGTGGTTGACCGGGCTGGAGCGACGGCAGCCTAGCTGTGCTGTCACGAGACATGATAAAGCGCCGGAGGCTCAAACCTCCGGCGCTTCCCTTATGTATCCAGCTTCCGCAAGTGCTTGGCCGCCGCTTTCAGCATCAGCTTCTTTTTCCCGCTGTCCCCGAAATCCACCTGCACCAGGGCGTCGCCGCCCATGGGCTGGACGGACAGCACCGTCCCCTGGCCAAAGGCGCTGTGCTCCACCCGGTCCCCCTGGCTCAGCGCCATGGCCGGACCCGCCGCCGGACTCACCGCCGTCCGCCGGGCCTCCTGCCAGGCGGGCCGGGCCGGGCGGGCGTAGACGGGCCGCCGGGCCCCGCCGTCCCCGCCGCCGTAAGCGCCGCTTCCGTAGGTCGAGCCGCCGCCGTAGGTCCCGAAGGTCCCGCCGGGCTGGAGGTCCTTCCCCTCCCAGGTGAGGTTCTCCTCGGGGATCTCCTCCAGGAAGCGGGACAGGCGGTTGCTGGCCGTCTTGCCGTAGAGCATCCTCTGCCGGGCGTGGGTCAGGGTCAAGCGCTCCTTGGCCCTGGTCATGGCCACGTAGCACAGCCGCCGCTCCTCCTCCAGCTCCTCCTCCTCAAACTGGGCGGAGCTGCCGGGAAAGATGCCCTCCTCCAATCCCACCACGTACACCAGGGGGAACTCCAGCCCCTTGGCGGCGTGGATGGTCATGAGGGTCACGCAGTCGTCGCTCTGCTCCAGGGAGTCCAGGTCCGTGTACAGGGCGATCTCGTTGAGGAAGCCCGAGAGGGTGGCGTCCTCCGGCGCCCGGTCCAGGAAGCCCAGGATGTTGGACTTCAATTCCTGGACGTTCTCCAGCCGCCCCCGGCTCTCCATGTCGTTCCTGTCCTGGAGGGCCTTTACATAGCCCGTCTGTTCGCACACGGCGTCGTAAAACTCCGGCAGGGCCAGGGTCCCCCCGGCCTTGCGGAGTCCGTCGATGAGGTCCGCGAACTGGAGGAGCTTTTTCGCCGGGGTTTTCAGCTCCGGGAACAGGTCCGCGTTGCGGATGATCTCGTAGAGGGAGGACCCCTGCTGGTCCGCCAGAAGGGCCACCTTGTCCATGGTGGTGCCCCCGATGCCCCGGGGCGGGTTGTTCACCACCCGCCGGAGGCGCAGGTCGTCCAGCGGGTTGTTCAGCACACACAGGTAGGCCAGCATGTCCTTCACCTCCGCCCGGTCGAAGAACTTCATGCCCCCCACCACCCGGTAGGGCACGCCGCTGCGCTTCATGGCGTACTCCAGGGCGTTGGACTGGGCGTTCATCCGGTAGAGCACGGCGGCGTCCCGGAAGTGGGCCCCCCGGCCCGCCGCCGCCAGGATGTCCCCCACCACAAAGGCGGCCTCGTCGCCCTCGCTCAGGGTGGTGCGGACGCTTACCTTTTCCCCGCCGCCGTTTTCGGTCCAGAGGGTCTTTCCCTTCCGGCCCGTGTTGTGGCCTATGACGGCGTTGGCCGCGTCCAGGATGTTCTGGGTAGAGCGGTAGTTCTGTTCCAGGCGGATGACCCGGGCGTTCTCGTACTGCTTTTCAAAGTTCAGGATGTTCTCAATGTTGGCCCCCCGGAAGCGGTAGATGGACTGGTCGTCGTCTCCCACCACGCAGAGGTTCCTCCGCCCCCCGGCCAGCAGGCCGGTGAGGAGGTACTGCAAGTGGTTCGTGTCCTGGTACTCGTCCACCAGCACATAGCGGAACTTGTTCTGGTAGTAATCCAGCACCTCCGGCTCCTGTTTCAGCAGGGTGACGGTGTGGAAAATGATGTCGTCGAAGTCCAGGGCGTTGGCGGAGGCCAGCCTCTCCTGATACTTCCGGTAGATTTTGGCGATGCGCCCCATGCGCCAGTCGGTCTCGGCGTTATGCTTTTGGGCGAAGTCCTCCGGGCCCTGGTACTTGTCCTTGGCGGCGCTGATGACGGAGAGGACGTTTTTGGGGGGAAAGGTCTTGTCGTCCAGGTTCAGCTCCTTCAAAACGTCCTTCACCACCCGGCGGGAGTCGTCGGTGTCGTAGATGGTGAAGTCCTTGGCGAGGCCCAGCCGGTCGATGTCCCGCCGGAGGATGCGCACGCAGGCGGAGTGGAAGGTGGAGGCCCAGACGCCCTCCGCCTCGGGGCCCAGGCGGGCGGCCAGGCGGTCCTTCAGTTCCCCGGCGGCCTTGTTGGTGAAGGTGATGGCGATGATCTCCCAGGGCCGGGGCGGGTCCACGGCGCACAGCCGCCTCGCCCGGTCGAATTCCAGGGGAGAGGGGTCCTCCGGGAAGGTCTCCAGAAAGGCCAGGTCCTCCTCCGTCGCTTCCGGGGGCACGAAGCCGGAGTCGCTGCCCCTGCCGTAGGTCAGGAGGGTGTACACCCGCTGAATCAGGACCGTGGTCTTGCCGCTGCCCGCCCCCGCCAGGAGGAGCAGGGGCCCCTCGGTGGTCATGGCGGCCCGGCGCTGCATGGGGTTCAGCCGCCGCAGGTCCCCGGCGATGACCTGTTTCCGGGCGGCGATGTATCGCTGGTTGAAGTCGTTCATAGCTCTTCCATTCCTTGTCTTTGTTCTGTTGCCTATTTTAAGGCAACTCCGGCGGCAAATCAACATAATTTTTTGTTGACACCCCTCCCGCCCATATGGTATACTATCCCATGCGTCGAATCGGCGCTTGAATTTGTCTGCCGCGCCTCCCGGCCCCTGAGCGCCGGGCGGTGTTGGGAAATCGCCGCCCCCGGAGCCTCCGGCAGGGCGGACGGAATATGGACAGGAGGTGTCTCAGCATGGCAACGAAACGTACCTATCAGCCCAAGAAGCTCCACGGCCAGAAGGTCCACGGCTTCCGCAAGCGCATGGCCACCGCCAACGGCCGCAAGGTCCTGGCCCGCCGCCGCGCCAAGGGCCGCGCCCGCCTCTCCTATTGAGAGAAGCAGGAGACACTTGAACACGAGTCCTGACAGGGGCGGCTGGAATTGTTCGGATTCCTCCGTCCCTTGTACTGGTTCTCCGGTCTGGAGGGATGGGCCATGAAGGCCGCGGTGACGCTGAAAAAGAATCACGAGTTCCGGCGGCTCTACCAGAAGGGGGCCTCGGCGGCGGCGGGGAACATGGTGCTCTACTGCCGGAAAAACCGCCTGGGGCGCAACCGGGTGGGCTTCACCGTGTCCGTGAAGCTGGGGGGCGCCGTGAAGCGGAACCGGGCCCGCCGCCGCCTGCGGGAGGTCTACCGCCTCAACAGCCCCCGGCTGAGCCAGGGCTGGGACATTATCCTGGTGGCCCGGGGGAGGACCCTCACCGCCCCCTGGCGGGAGCTGAACGACTCCTTCCTCCGCCTGGCCCGGAAGCTGGACCTTCTGCGGGATTCGCGGAAGGGCCCCGGAAAAGGGGAGGGGCCCCGTCCCTCGGAAAAGCCGCCTTTGGAGGACAAGCCGTGAAGCGGATTTTGATTTGGCTGGTGAAGTTCTACCGGCGGAACATCTCCCCCTGCCGTCCCCCGTGCTGCAACTATATCCCCACCTGTTCCCAGTACGCCCTGGAGGCCCTGGAGAAGTACGGGGCGGTCAAGGGAAGCTGGCTCGCGTTCAAGAGAATTCTCAGATGCAACCCTTTCCACAAGGGCGGATATGATCCGGTCCCTTGAGGGGAAACGCTTCCCCACTGAACAAAACGAGAGGAACAAATTATGTTTTCAACCATCGGATACTATATCTGTATCCCCTTTGCCTGGCTGGTCCGGCTGTTTTACAACCTGACCAATTCCTACGGCATGGCCATCATCCTCTTCACCCTGGTCATCAAGCTCATCATGCTGCCCTTCCAGATGAAGTCCAAAAAGAGCATGATGCGCATGAGCCGCATGTCGGGCCGGCTCCAGGAGATTCAGAAGAAATACGCCAACAACCAGACCAAGCAGGCCGAGGAGATGCAGAAGCTCTACGCCGAGGAGGGCGTCAGCCCCATGTCCGGGTGCCTCTGGAGCTTCCTGCCCCTGCCCATCCTGCTGGCCCTGTACTCCATCATCCGCCAGCCCATCACCCACTTCATGATGCTGAGCCAGGACGTGGTGCAGCAGCTGGTGGACGCCGTGGCCAAGGCCGGACTGAGCCTGGAGGGCATCGCCCAGATGAAGGACGGCGCGGCGGTGGTCCGGGACGGAATTACCGAGCTCATGCCCTACGGGCAGATCAACCTGGTCAAGACCGTCGTCTCGGACCTGCCGGAGGCGGCGGCCAACCTGCCCGGCTGGATCAGCATGAACTACACGTCCTTCGGCCTGGACATGGCCGCGACGCCCTGGAGCAAGGTGACGGGCTTCGCCTTCACCTGGGCCGCCATCGGCCTGATTCTGATTCCTATCCTGGCCGGCGGCAGCCAGGTGCTCCTGACCAAAATCACCATGAAGCACCAGCCCCAGACGGACCCCTCCGCCGCCAGCGCCAACCGCATGATGATGTTCATGCCCCTGTTCTCCGTGTATATCGCCTTCACCATGCCCGCGGCCCTGGGATTGTACTGGATTGCCCAGAGCGGCATCTCCGCCGTCCAGGAGTTCCTGATGGGCAGGTTCTTCAACCAGAAGCTGGAGGAGGAGGAGAACGCCCGCTATGAGGCCCGCCAGGCCGAGCGGAAGAAGAAGATGGAGGAGGCCAAGGTCCTCCAGGAGAAGCAGCGCCAGCAGGGCGCTCAGAAGCAGACCCTGAAGGAAAAGCAGCGGGCCGCCCAGGAGGCCAAGGCCGCCAAAGCCGCCAAGGCCGCCACCCGCACCACGGAGGCCGGCCGGGTGGGGGACAGGCCCTACGCCAGGGGCCGGGCCTACAAGCCGGACCGCTATGACGAAACGTAAAAAGGTGGAGCCGTTATGAGAGATTTTATTGATGTGACGGGCAAGAACGAGGACGAGGCCATCTCCAAGGCCCTGGCCCAGCTGGCCCTGGACCGGGACGACGTGTCCGTGGAGGTGCTGGAGCGGGCCAAGTCCGGCTTCCTGGGCCTGGGAGCCTGCCCGGCGAAAATCCGCGTGTACTACGGCCCGGAGGAAGAGGAGGAAATCGCGCCTCCCCCGCCCGCCCCCAAGGCGGAGGAGACTCCCCGTCCCGCCCCGGCGGAAAGGCCGGAGAAGAAGGAGCGCCGGGAGAAAAAGGACCGCCCCGCCCCTGAGAAGAGAGAGCGCCCCGCCCCCGAGCGGAGAGAGCGTCCCGCCGCCGCTGAGGCCCCCGCCGAGGACGCGCCCGCCGTCCCCCTGGGGGAGGAGGCCACCGACGAGAAGGCCGCGGCCATCCGGGCTTTCCTCTCCGGCCTGCTGGAGCATATGGACAGCGCCGCCGAGATCAAGGTCTACCTCCCGGAGAAGGGCCGGTACAAGGTCATTCTGGAGGGCCAGGGCCTGGGGTCCCTGATTGGCCGCCGGGGCGAGACCCTGGACGCCATCCAGCAGCTGACCAGCTACGCTGTGAACCGGGACGGCGGGCCCAGAGTCCGCATCCACCTGGACGCGGAGAACTACCGGGCCAAGCGGGAGCAGAGCCTCCAGCACCTGGCCAGGAAGGTGGCGGGCAAGGTGGTCCGCTTCCGCCGCAGCGTCACCCTGGAGCCCATGAACGCCTACGAGCGCCACGTGATTCACACGGCCCTCCAGGACTTCGACGGCGTGACCACCTACTCCACCGGCATGGACCCCAACCGCCGGGTAGTGGTGGCCTACGACCGGGGCGAGCGGCATTGAATTTCCCCTTGACTTTTGCCTCTCCTGGGGATATGCTAAAAGCGGAATCAGGAGAGACATGAATTCCAAATGTTCACCTCCTCCCACCGCGGGGGGCCGACAGCGAATCCATTATACCACGCCTTTTGACAAAGAGCGACAGCCTGAAAGAATATTTCAAGGGGCCGCCCGGCGAATGCCGGGCGGCCCCATTTTTTTACATTCTCACTTCACCCGCATCCGCTCCACCGCCGCCGCCTCCGGCGTGACGTTCACGGTGCGATACGTGGTGTAGATCACCATGCCCGGCCGGCCTCCGGCGGGCTTTTTCACGTTGCGGACCTCGGTGCAGTCCACGGGCACATTCCCGCTCTCCCTGGCCTGGGAGAACCAGGCCGCCAGCATGGCCGCCTGTACGATGTCCTCCTCCGACGGGGCCCGCCCGGCGCAGTGGAGAATCACATGGGACCCGTGGATTTTCTGGGTGTGGAGCCAGAGGTCCCGCCGGTCCGCGTCCTTGAGGGTCAGCTTGTCGTTCTGGCGGTTGTTCCGGCCCACCTGGACCCGGAGGCCCGAGGCCGTGCGGAACTCCCAGGGGGCGGCGGGGCGGGACTTGTCCTTCCGGCCCTGCTTCTTCAAAAAGCCCGCCTCCCGCAGCTCCTCCCGGATGTCCAGAAAGTCCCGTTCCGTCTCCGCCCGCTGAATCTCCGCCAGCACGCTCTCCAGATACTCCAGGTCCCGCCGGGCCAGGTCCATCTGCTGGCGGAGGTACTTCTCCGCCGTCTTGGCCTTGGTATAGCGCTTGTAGTATTTGGCGGCGTTCTGCTGGGGGGTCAGCAGGGGGTCCAGGGGGATGGACACCGGGGCGTTGTCCTCGTAGAAATTCTCGCAGTCCAGCCGGGCCGGGCCCCGCTCCATCCGGTAGAGGTTGGCGGTGATCAGGTCCCCCTGTATCCGCAGTTTGTCCCGGTTCCGGGTCTCGGCGTACTCCTTCTCCTGGAGGGCCAGCTTCCGCCGGAGGCGGTCCCTGGCCGTGGACGCCGCCCGGAAGAGGTCCGCCCCCCGCTGCCGGGCCCGCTCCTGCTTTTCCCTGGCGGCGTAGAAATCGTCCAGCAGGGCGGAGAAGCTGGGGCAGGTCACCGCCTCCGCCGCCCCGCCGTACTGGCCCACGGGCACGCAGGCGAAGTCCAGGGGCTTCCCGTCCCGGAGGAGGCAGACGGGGGTGAAGCGCCCCTCCCGGACCCGGCTCTGGAAGTCCTCCAGGGCCCGCCACAGGGGGCCGGGGTCCCTAAGCTGGAAGACCCTTGCGTCCGCGTCCCTCGCCGCCTGGAAGCTCAGCTCTCTGGCCATGAGGGGGGAGAGGCCGAAATACTGGTCCAGCAAAAAGCCGTCCAGGGTCTTCTCCGCCGCCGCCGAGGCGAAGCGGGCGGCAAAGCCCGCCTCCGTCTCCTCCAGGAAGGGGAGCCGCCCCGTGGAGGCCGGGGGCTGGTAGAAGAGGCCCGGCAGCACCTGCCGCGCGGCGGACATGTCCGCGTCCACCCGGCGGAGGCTGTCGAGAATACGGTCCTCCCCGTCCAGAAGAATGAGGTTGGACCTCCGGCCCATGGCCTCCAGCACCAATGTGCGCTTTCCCGCCCGGCCCAGCTCGTCGGAGGCGTCGAACTCCAGCTTCACCAGCCGCTCCAGGGGGGGCTGGCTGAGGCCCGCCAGGCGGGCCCCGGAGAGGTGCTTTCTCAGCAGCATGCAGAACATGGGGGGTTCCGCCGGGTTGTCCCTGGGAATCTCCGTCAGCTGGAGCCGGGGGGCCCCGGCTCCGGCGCAGAGCAGAAGCCGCTTCCCCCGGAAGAGGAGGACCACCTGGTCCCTGGCGGGCTGCTGGACCTTGTCCACCCGCAGGCCCGTCAATTGGGGCCCCAGTTCCGCCACGATGGCCGTCAGGCATACCGCGTCAATCGCCATGGGCTTCTTCCTCCTTCATCATCTCCTGGAACAGCGCCTCGATCCGCTCCAGCTCTCCCCGGAGGTAGAGCCAGCCCAGAAGGGCCTCCAGGGCCGTGGCCTCGCCGTACTGGGCCCGGCTGGCGTGGTGGGGGACGGTGTGGACCTGGGCGTTCCGCCCCCGGCGGAAGACGGATTGTTCCTCCTCCGTCAGCAGGGGCTTGATCCGCTCCGCCTTCTCCGCCTGGGACTCGGCGCACACCAGCCGGACGGCGGCCTTGTGCATGCCCCGGCCCGTGGCCCCGCCGTGGGCGCAGAGCCAGGAGCGGACCAGCAGCTCAAACACCGCGTCCCCCATGTGGGCCAGGCCGATGGAGCTGATCTCCAGAAGCCGGTCCCGGGGGAGGGTGGGGTGAAAGTAGTTTTCCATTCATTCCTCCATAGCGTTCATGTCCCGTCAATACCGCAGCACGTAGTAGATTACATAGACCCAGCTCATGAGTCCGTGGAGAATGGCCCAGCCCACGGAGTGCCAGTTGGCATAGCTGATGACCATGGCCAGGGCGCTTCCAAAGGTGATGCCCGTCTTCACGGTCTTCTCCACAATCTCAACCTCGTTCTTGTCTTCCATTGGTGTCTCCTTTTCTTATCAAGAACCCAGTTCCGCCGCCAGGCGGGCGAAGTCCTCCAGGGTCAGCGCCTCTCCCCGGACAGAGGGAGGGAGACCGCAGCGCTCAATCGCCGCCTGGACCGCCTCCCGGCCCCGCTCCGGCAGAGCGGCGGCCAGGCTGTTGGCCAGGGTTTTCCGCCGCAGGAGAAAGGCCCCCCGGACCACCCGAAAGAAAAACGCCTCGTCCTCCACCGCCACGGCGGGCCGTTCCCGCCGGACGCAGCGGAGGACGGCGGAGTCCACCTTGGGGGCGGGAAAAAACCTGTCCGCCGGGACATCAAAGAGGACCTCCGTCTCCATATGGTACTGGAGCCACAGGGTAAAGGCCCCGCCGCCGCTGGACCCCTGGGGCGCGGCAAGCCTCTGTGCCACCTCCTTCTGGAGGAGGACGGTGACGCTCTCAAAGCAGTCCGCCTCCACCAGCCTGGTCAAAACCGGCGTGGTGATGTTGTAGGGCAGGTTGGCGCACACCAGGGGCCGGAGGCCCCGGAACCTCTCCGCCGCCAGGGCGGCCAGGTCCAGCTTCAGAGCGTCGCCGGGGACGATCTCCACGTTGTCATAGGGGCCCATGGTCTCCTCCAGCACGGGGAGGAGCTTTTTGTCCAGCTCAATAGACACAACCTTGCCCGCCCGGCCCGCCAGTTCCGCCGTCAGGCAGCCCACGCCGGGGCCGATCTCCAGCACGCCGCAATCCCCGTCCGCCTGGGAGGCGGCGGCAATATCCGCCGGGACGGCGGGGTCGATGAGGAAGTTCTGTCCCATGGACTTGGAGAAGTGGAAGCCGTGCCGCCCCAAGAGGGCGCGGAGGGTCTCCCGGTCGCAGAGGTTCATAGCGTGTCCGCCTTTCAGTTCGTTTTTCGCGGTGAATCCGGGTCAGCCGTTTTCGGTGGAAATGCGGGTGAAGGACTGAATCAGCCAGCGCCCGTCCTCCTCCCGGAGGGTCAGCTCCTGGATGACCTCGCCGCCGTCCCCCCAAACAGGCTCAGAGCGGAGAATGACCGTGTCCCCGTCCCGGACGCCCTCCGCCGGCTGGAAGGAGCCGGGGCCATAGTCGCTGGTGAAGTTGTAATACGAATTGTATTTAGCAAGATAAAGAATACCGTTCGTAATTTTCAAATCAGCGGTCGTAATCCCTGCGTAGGTCTCCAGGGTTTTGTCCACCGCCGCTTTTGAGATACGGTGGACGGGCACCGGCAGGCCGCTGGGGCGGTTTCCCCATCGCTCCAGGTCCTCCGCGTCCCAGTGAAAGCCCGGCAGGGCCGCCAGGGCCTGGAACTCCTCTTTGTCGCCGTCCTCCAGATCGGTACTCTCCACAAAGTAATACCGGAGGAATTCCTCAAAGTCCAGCTCCGTCACGTCCTCGTAATAGCTGGTGAAGAAGCAGCCCAGCTCCAGGGCCTTTTCGCTGCCCGAGGCGTAGCTGTTGAACGCCTCATTGGCCTGGGCCAGCTCCTCCGCCGTCAGAGGCGTCCCCTCCAGGGGCGGGAGTCCGGGGTCCTCTTCCGGCTGAGCGGGCGGGACCTTCTCCAGCGGGGTTTCCTCCGGCTAGAGGGTTTCCGGCGGGGCCGCCTCCGGGGGGGCCTCGGGGGTCTTATCGGCCCCGCAGGCGGCCAGGCCCAGGGCCAGGACCAGCAGGAGCGGGATCAAAAAGCGTCTTTTCATGATGCAGACCTCCTGTCCGTCAATGTCACAGGAGAGTATAACACAACCCCTCCCCCGATTCAATTCTTTTTCGGGAACAAAAGGGCCCTTGTAATTTCCGCCCCGTCTGGTATACTGTTCCCAAACATGAAAGGAGGATTTCCCCATGACGCAAATCATCGACCGCGCCTCCTGGCCCCGGCGGGTGCTTTTCGACTTCTTCTCCCCCATGTCCCAGCCCTTCTTCTCCGTCACCTTCCGCCAGGACGTGACGAGGCTCTACGCTTTCGCCAAGGAAAACCGCCTCTCCTTTTACTATGCCCTGGTGTACCTCTGCACCCAGGCCCTGAACCAGGTGGAGGCTTTCCGCTACGCCCTCCGGGGGGAGGACCTGGTCCTCTTCGACCGGCGAATCCCCAGCTTCACGGACCTGAAGCCCGGCACAGAGACCTTCCACATTGTCACCCTGCCCATGGAGGAGGACCTCCGCTCCTTCTGCGCCGCTGCCAAGGCCAAAAGCGCCGCCCAGACCACCTTCCTGGACCAGGAGGACAGCCTGGACCTGATTTATTACACCTGCCTCCCCTGGGTGGAGCTGACGGCCCTGACCAACGAGCGGGACTTCGACCCCGACGACGCCGTGCCCCGCATCGCCTGGGGGAAGTACGCCCAGGAGGGGGACCGGAAGGCCCTCCACATTTCCCTGGAGCTGAACCACCGCTTTGTGGACGGCCTCCACGTGGGGCGGTTCCATGAGGCTTTGACGGTGCTGATAGAGGCCCTGTAAAGGAAAGAGGACCGGGAGAAACTCCCGGTCCTTTTCGCGCTCAGGACTTCTCGCCCCAGTAGCGGACGCTCCACTGCCACACGTCCGACTGGAGGGTAAGGACTTGGAAACCTCCGCCCTCCGCCTGACGGAACCAAACCGCCCCGTCTGCGGCAGCCGCCATGTCGCCGCCGCCGTCCAGGAAGGGTTCCGGGTCCGCCCGGAGGTCCGCCGCCAGGGTCCCCCGGCCATTGCCGCCTATGGTCTCGTCGTAGTGCTCCAGGAACTCCTCCGGCGTATTGACCACCCACTCGCCGCCGGGGGCCGTCACCTTGGCGGGGTAGGTGAGGAGGCCCGCGATTTCCTCCTTCTTTCCGCCTTCGATCAGCGCCGCCAGGTTCAGGACGAAGGCCCGGCCCTCGTCTGCGGAGAGGGCTGTATACAGGTCCTCCTCCCCGGTATCCTGGGTAATTTCCCCGGCCCCCAGGGCCCGGACGGCGGCCTGGTCCGTCTGGATGGTGAAGACCCGGATCACCCCGTCCTCCACCAGGCCGAACCACACGGCCCCGTCCGCCACGGCGGCCAGCCCGCTGCCGTCGCTGAATATCTGGGACTCCACCGGCGTGGGTTCCCAGGTCATGGCCGAGGACAGCCCTAAGCGGTTCTGCCCGATCACCTCGTCGTAGTAGGGGAGGAACTCCTCCGGGGAGTTCACCGTGAAGGTTCCGGCGGATACCTCCACCTGGGCGGGGTAGACCAGCTGCTCCGCCACCTCTTCCTTCCTCCCGTCCTGGATGCGTTCCGCCAGCAGCAGGACGAAGTCTTTTGCCACGTCGCTCTGAATGCCCGTGCGGGTGTACAGCGGGTCCTCGGACTCCGAGGGCAGGGTCCCCGCCGGCTGGTTCTGGAGCTCTTCCATATAGCGGTCGTTGGCCTCCAGAATGGCGGGCCGGTCCGGCTTCCTCACCGGGGACAGGGCGGCGTAGTGGAAGCTGTCCGCCAGCTCCTCCAGCTCCTCCCGGCCGATGGCCCCGGAGGAGAAGGTGTCGTCCCCCTGCTTTCCCGTCAGCACGTTCACCAGGATGAAGCTGTCCCCCAGGTCCGCCAGGATCAGCGACCGGTTCCGGGCCCCCAGGCCCAGGGTGAGGGCGGTGCCGTCCGCCGCCCGGTAGCCCCATTCCTCGAAGTCGCTCAAATCCCCGATGTTCAGGGCCACGTCGTCAAAGGTCCCCTTGACGGACCGGCTGAACTGGTACTCGATGGGGCCGTATCCCTTCAGCTCCCCGGCCCCCAGCTCCGCGTCGCCGTCGAAGCGGAAGGTGCCGTTTTCGTAGATGTAGCCGGAGTAGGGTGTTACGTTCTCCTTGCAAAAGTCCCCCACGGCCGCGCCCCAGGTCTCCGGCAGGACCACCTCCATCCACTCATGGAGCTTCAAATCGTACCTGGCGATGATCTCCTCCAGCTTGTCGGCCATCTCCTGGGTGTAGACCAGGTAGAAGCCGTAGCGGTCCTCAAAGCCCGTGGGCTCGTTGCCGATGGCGGAGATGATGGACCCGTCCCGGTCGTAGGACTCCTGGAACGCCTCCCACTCCGCCAGGGCCCGGCTCTCCGGGGTGTCCCCCCAGCCGGAGAGGCTGACGAAGTCCTTGAACTCCCGCTCTCCGGGGATGATCATCCCGTTTTCGTCCGTCACGTACACGCCGCCCTTCTCCGGCAGCAGCACGTCCCGCAGTCCCAGGAAGTTGGCCGCCACCGCCAGGACGGACAGGGCCGCCAGAAGGGCCACCGCCGCCGCCAGGGTCACAATCCATTTCAAGCTCTTGCCGCGTCTCATAGTCTGATAATCCTCCCATCGAATTTCCGCCGTCCCGCGGACCTGGGAGAAGGTCTCCTGGTAAAATTCCCGGTTACTCATCCTGCCAGTCCTCCCCCAATCGTTCTTTCAGACGCCGCCGGGCCCGGGCCAGCCGGGTAGTCACCGTGGAGGTTTCCACCCCCAGCAGTTCCCCGATCTCCCGGACGCTGAGCTCCTCGTAGTAGAAGAGGTTCAAAACCGTCCGGTACTTCTCCGGCAGGGCCATGACCTCCCGGTACAAGGTCTCCTGTTCCGGCCTGTCGAAGACGGGAATCTCCGGCACCTCCTCCCAGGAGACCCGGCGTTTCTGCCAGGGGCTTTTCAGCAGGTCCCGGCAGTAGTTCACCGTCACCCGCAGCAGCCAGCGCCGCAGGTGCTCCCGGCTCTCAAAGTCCCCCCTGTGGTGAAACAGGCGCAGAAAGACCTCCTGAACGGCGTCGTCGGCGTCCTGGGGGCTGCCCAGGGCGTGAAGGGCCGTGCGGTAGACCATGGCTTGATATTGCTCAACGGCGTTTGTAAAGCGGGCCTTGTCCATATGTCGTCCTCGTTTATCTTTCGTTGGGAGCGCTCTCACTTATTGTACGACTGGGGGAGGGCCCTTGTCTCGGGGTTTTGAAAATTTCAAAAAAATTTACCATCCTCTCCGGGGGACGTGCTACAATGGTGCCATCCTGAAAATGGGGGGGACCTTTATGACACTGGAAGAGGCCATGCGAAGCCGCCACACCGTCCGGCGCTACACGGACCGGAAGATTCCAGAGGAAACCCTGGCCGCCCTCCGGCAGCGAATCGGGGAGCACAACCAGGCGTACAGCCTGGCCATGAGCCTGGTAACGGACAACACGGAGGCTTTCGGCCCGGCCCTCAGGCTGTTCCTGGCCAAGGGGGTCCGCAGCTACGTCATCCTGGCGGGGCGGGACCAGCCCGGCCTGGAGGAGCGCGTGGGGTACTGCGGAGCGGACGTGATGCTCTTCGCCCAGACCCTGGGGCTGAACACCTGGTGGGTAGGGGGCACCTACCGCCGGAAGGGCCTCCAGAAAAACGCCGCCCCGGAGGCGGAGAAAATCCTGGGTCTCCTGGCCGTGGGGTACGGCGCGTCCCAGGGCGTCCCCCACAAGTCCAAGCGGCCGGAAGGCATCGCCGCCTGCGACGGCCCGGCCCCGGCGTGGTTCGACAAGGGGGTGGAGGCCCTGCTCCTGGCCCCCACGGCGCTGAACAAGCAGGCGTTCACCGTCCGCAGGGAGGGCCGGAAGGTCTCCCTGACCTGCTCCAGCGGCGTCTTCTCCGGCGTGGACTTAGGGATCGGGAAGTATCACTTCGAGCTGGGAGCCGGGCGGGAGAACTTCGACTGGGCGTGAAAAAAGGGACCGCTTTCGCGGTCCCTTTTTGTCCCCGTTTTATCGGGCCTCCAGAACGCCCTGGGCACCCAGGGATTTCCCCAGCAGCTTCGCCAGGGGTACGCCCAGAACGTAGCACGCCGCCAGCTCTCCCAAGCCCACAGTCAGGGCGTTGAAGCCGTAGGCGGGCCAAAAGGCCCCGCCGTCCTGAACGGTGAACCAGGCGATCTCCGCCCCCACAATCACCGCGTTGCACACCACCGGCGGCAGGGCGGCCAGGTAGACATTGGGCATCCGCCGGGACCAGAGGGCGGCCAGCAGGGTGGCCAGGGTGCCGAAAATCCAGTCCAGCACGAAGGGGGAGCCCAGCAGGTTCGCCAGGAAGCAGCCCACGGCCAGGCCGGGGATGGCCTCCGGGAACAGGAAGGGCAGCACGGTCATGGCCTCGGCCACGCGGAACTGTACGCCCCCGTACTGAGGGATGGGGAGGAGCAGGGTGGCCGCCGCATACACGGCGGCGATGAGGCCGGCCAGGGCCAGCCTCCGGGTCTGGAAGCGGGTTCTTGTCATGATTCAATTCCTCCATTTTTTTCGTTCGCCCGAAAGGGGGCGGGCAGGGTGATGGCACCTGCCGGGGGAGAGTATAGCACAGGAGTGCAAAAATTGCAAGAGGGGAGATTTTCCGGGAGTGTCCCAACCGCAGATTTAATGATGGAAATTGATAATGGATAATTGACAATTTTAAAATCCCAAAAAAGGACACTCCCGATTTTCCCCCCTCCAGGGGGAGTCGGAAAAATTTTCCTGTCAGGAAGCGTCAAAACCGCTTGACGAAAGTCAGAACCTGTCCTATACTACTAAAAAGTGCTCATGCCGCGCATATTTGCGCAAGGGCGATTTTTTGTTACGTAAAGGATTCCGACCATGAAAGTCACCATCAGCGATGTGGCGCGCCTGGCGGGGGTCTCCACCGCCACCGTCTCCCACACCATCAACTCAACCCGGTACGTCTCCAGCGACACCAAGGAAAAGGTCTATCAGGCCATCGCTCAGCTGGGCTACACCCCCGACGCCTCCGCCAGGAGCTTCCGCACCGGAAAGAAAAAAACCGTGGGCTTCATCGTCCCCGATATCTCCAACAAGTTCTTCGGCACCCTCATCGAGTCCGCGGAGAACTACCTCTCCGCCAAAGGATACCACCTCATCATCGCCAACACCAAGGAGAACATGGACCGGGAGGAGACAAACCTCCGGCTCCTGACGGCGGGACTGGTGGACGGACTGCTGATCGCCAGCACCATGGACGACTTCCAGCGCCTGGACAATCTGATTCCCGCCGGCTTCCCCGTGGTGCTCATCGACCGGACCTTCGACACGCCCAAGTACCCCTCCGTCTCCGTGTCCTGCTTCCAGCCCATCTACCGCAGCGTCTGCTGCCTGGCGGGCCAGGGGAAGCGCCGGATCGGCATCATCGGCGGCCTGCCCCGCCTCTCCACCACCAAGGAGCGCGTCGCCGCCTACCGGGCCGCCGTGGCGGACTGCGGCCTGCCTCAGGACGAGGCCCTGATCCGCTACGGCGACTCCATGGAGGACAGCGCTCCGCCCTGCCTGAACCAGCTTCTGGAGCAGGGCTGCGACGCCATCCTGGTCTGCCAGGGGCTGATGGCCTCCGTCACCATCGCCTACCTCCGGGGGCAGGGCATCCGCCTGGGCCAGGACCTGGAGCTGGTCAGCTTCGTGGATTACGACACCCACGCCTATGAGTTTTACTACAGCCAGGTGGACCGGATTATTCAGCCCGTGGAGAAGCTGGGCCGGACCGCCGGGGAGCAGATTCTCCTCCGGGTGGAGCAGCCCGACGCCCCGGTGCAGGAGCGGGTGCTGACCTCCGTTTATCGGCCCAGGGGAGAGGAGAGCGTTTAGAAAGCGTTTCAGCTTGTCGGAAAACCGATTCGACAGGAAGGAAAAGAGTTGCGAGAGGAACCCTGGAAGGGGATTACATTCAAACCCTCTAAAATGGGCTTCTACTGCGTAACAGGAGCATAAAGGCTACACCCAAAAAAGGCAGGGTGCGGTGGCTAAGTATGGCTACCGCACCCCGCCTTTTTTGCGGATAATCCTCAAGGCTATATTTCGGTAATGTACTCTTTGAAAACGGTAAGGATAAAATCAGCACTTGCCGGAGTATAGTTAGGAGATTGTGATAAAACTCCTTATAGGCTATTCCCCATAGCAAATAATCCCCAATGCTTATACCCTCAATTTTTTCATTAAACTCATATTCTCTAACTTTTCTTCTTGTTTCAACAGGTAAAATTAATATCGCTCCTTGCAAAAAATCTGACGACGCACAGCCGAGGCCCAAATCTGCATGAGAATCTACATGAACAACTTCAAATGGTTCTGTCAACATCTCTTTAGCTATTAGCTCTTCCCAAAAAAACAAGGATTCATTATAACCTACGACAATTCGGCCTGGTATTTTTTTGCTTTTGGAAAGTCCCAAGTTTTGTTCAAGAAATGCCCGCACTCGGCATTCAGGCCATACAGAATCACCATAATCTTCCTCGGATAGTCTTTCAGATATACTAAAAGGAGTGTTTGCGATACTTTCCATAAAATAATCCATGTCTAAATCCAAAGCTCTCAAAATAAACACCCCAAAATCGTATTATTGTATATATACCGACAGTTTCAATATTTATTTTATCGGATAAAGCCCTTGAAGTCGAAGGATTTTTGCAGCCGCCTCCACGGCAAAGAAAAAGGGCGGAGCCGAAGCTCCGCCCTTTTCTTATGTCCTTATTCCTTCTCGAACACGTCCTTGCCCATCTCGCAGATGGGGCAGACCCAATCCTCGGGAACCTGCTCCCAGGGGGTGCCGGGGGCTACGCCGTTGTCCGGGTCTCCCACGGCGGGGTCATAGACATACCCGCAGGGGCATACGTACTTATCCATAGGTCAGTCCTCCGAATTTGAAGATTACTTGAAGAACCGCTCCAGCAGGCCCTTGAACGCCTTGCCGTGGCGGGCCTCGTCACGGGCCATCTCGTGGACCGTGTCGTGGATGGCGTCCAGGTTGTACTGCTTGGCCAGCTTCGCCAGGGCGAACTTGCCGGCGGTGGCGCCGTTTTCGGCCTCGACCCGCATTTCCAGGTTCTTCTTGGTGCTGTCGGTCACAACATCGCCCAGGAGCTCGGCAAACTTGGCGGCGTGCTCAGCCTCCTCATAGGCGGCCTTCTCCCAATACAGGCCGATCTCGGGATAGCCCTCGCGGTGGGCCACACGGGCCATGGCCAGGTACATGCCCACTTCGGTGCACTCGCCGGTGAAGTTGGCGTTCAGGCCGTCCAGGATTTCCTTCTGAACCTCGGCGGGAACGTCCGCGCCGAAAGTCTTGCCCACGCCCACCACGTGCTCGGCGGCCCAGGTCATGTCGGCCTTCTGCTCGGTGAACTTGGAACCCGCGACGCCGCACTGGGGGCACTTCTCAGGGGCGGTGTCTCCCTCGTGAACATAACCGCAGACAGGGCAAACCCACTTTTTCATACTAAAATTCCTCCTTAGAATATTTTGATAAACTTGAGTTCTTCTTTGGCAGTGACATGAGTATATCAGGTTCCGGCCCGATTCGCTAGTTGCAAATGTCACAAAATAAAAAAATGATGGAAATTCACGGAATATTTAAATTTTTCTGGGATCGGCCGGGCCGCCGCCGGGTATTTTGTCGAATTTCCCTTGCAATTTCCCCGGAGACGGTTTAAAATAAAAACTGGAAACATAAAACGCGGCGGGCCGCCGGGTGTTGCGACCACCCAACGGCCCTGTACGAGTGACGCATCCACTCAGCACAGCAGTTTTCGCAACTGCACCACGGGCTTATTATACCTATCCTCCACCATTTTTGCAAGAGGAGCAGGGTCTTAGGCTGTGCGTTCGCATAATTTTATGCGGTGTTGAGTTTTCAAAGCTCGGCACCGCTTTTTATGTTTCCAGCGGACGCCCTTCCGGGGGGAAGTCTTTCCCGCGCTTTACCTCCTCTCCCGCCGGGAGGGGGTGCCGTCCGCTGGAAATTTTGAGGAAAACGAAAAACAAAAAGGGGGAGATTAAATGAAAAAAAGATTTGTTTTACTCATCTTAGCAGCCTCCGTCCTTCTTACCACCCTTGTCGGGTGCGGAAAAAAGGAGGAAACGGTTGCAGCGCTTGCGGAGGCTCTGGGCAAACATTGATTCCCGGCGTCACGATGTTCGCCGCTTACGCACCCTGTTCCAGTTGCCGGGGAAACGGATATGCAGTATGTCAGCAATGTACTTTAGGTCTTGTCACTAACCCAAATTATGAGTCCGATTCCGAGGCATGGACGGAAAGAAGACACGAGTTGTGGAGTCTTCTAGGCTACAGTGAGGATGAAATCCACCGTATGGAAATAGAGGAAGCGCAGGCTCTTCTTGGAAATGATTCCAGCTCTGGGGATTCTTATTCCGGTGGTTATAATGACGGCTCCACTTCCATACAAACCTCTCCCGGAGTTTGCCGTGCGTGTTATGGCAGTGGAAAATGCCATAACTGCGGCGGAGACGGTTTGTATCAAAATATGTTTACTGGAGAGCAGATTGCCTGTCCGAATTGCACAAATGGAGTCTGTTGGAAATGCGACGGAACCGGACTTGACAGCTAAGCTTTTATCAAAGTATAAACAAGGGCCCCGCTCCCAAGTTGGAGCGGGGCCCTTTTGTTAAAGTTTGGGGTCAAGCCCTCGCGTGCCCCGGAGGGGTATTTTAAAGGGCTTGCGGGGTCCAGGGGGAGAGCCCCTTACGCCTCCGCCATGGCCTTCGCCTCGGCGATGGCTTTCTCCTGGGCGGCGGGGGGGCAGTCCTGATACCGCACAAAGTGGAAGGTGAAGCTGCCGCGGCTCTGGGTCATGGCCCGCAGGTCGATGGCATAGGTGCCCATCTCGGCCATGGGGACCTCGGCGGTAATCACCTGGGTGCCGTCGCCCATGGGGTCCATGCCCATGGGGGTGCCCCGGCGCTTGGAGATGTCGCCCATGACATCGCCGGTGTAGTTCTCAGGCACCGTGACTTTCAGCTCGCCGATAGGCTCCAGCAGGACGGGATTCGCCTCCGGCATGGCGGCCTTATAGGCCAGCTGGGCCGCCGTCTTAAAGGCGATTTCAGAGGAGTCAACCGGGTGGTAAGACCCGTCGTACAGCACGGCCTTGAGGTTCACCAGGGGATAGCCCGCCAGGGGTCCGTGGAGGCACGCCTCCCGGAGGCCCTTCTCAACGGCCGGGAAGAAGTTCCGGGGCACGGAGCCGCCGAAGACCTCCTCGGCAAAGACCATATCCTCCTCGTCGGGGTTGTACTCGAAGCGGACCCACACGTCGCCGAACTGGCCGCTGCCGCCGGTCTGCTTCTTGTGCCGTCCCTGCTTCTGGACGGTCTTGCGGATCTTCTCCCGATAGGGCACCCGGGTGGGCTTCAGCTCGGCCTCCACCTTGAAGCGGTCCTTCAGCTTGCTGACCAGCACGTCCATCTGCATGTCGCCCGCGCCGGAGATCACCATCTGGTGGGTCTCCGCGTTGTTCACCACGGTGAAGGTGGGGTCCTCCTCGTTGAGGCGGGTGAGGCCCTGGGCGATCTTGTCCTCCTGGCCACGGGTCTTGGGCTGGATGGCCACGGAGTAGCAGGGCTCGGCGAAGGGAATGTTTTTCAGGCTGACCACCTTGCGCTCGTCGCAGAGGGTGTCCCCGGTCTTGATGTCCATTTTGGCGATGGCCCCGATGTCTCCGCAGACCAGCTCCTTGACCTCGGTGTTCTTCTTGCCCCGGATCATGTAGAGCCGTCCCAGCTTGACCTTCTCGCCGGTGCGGGCGTTGACCATGGGCATGTCCGGCACGATGGTGCCGGAGAGGACCTTGACGAGGGAGTATTTGCCGTACTGGTCGGAGATGGTCTTGAAGACGAAGGCCGTGGGCACGCCGCCGGGGGAGACCACGAACTCCTCGGTCTCGCCGTCGGCCTTGGTGGCCTTGTGGTAGTTGCCCTCCACGGGGTTGGGCAGCAGGTCCACGATGTTGTCCATCAGCATCAGGGAGCCCAGGCAGTTGATGGCGGAACCGCAGAGGACGGGGAACAGGCTCAGCTCCCGGACGCCCTGGCGCAGGCCCTGGATCATCTCGGCGTAGGTGAAGTCCTCGCCGCCGAAGAACTTCTCCATCAGCTCCTCGCTGGTCTCGGCCACGGACTCCTTGAGGGCGTCGTGGAACTCGGCCACCACGTCCGCCTTGTCGGCGGGCAGTTCGATCTCCACCCTCTTGAGCTTCTGCATCTCATAGGCCCGCTTGTTCAGCACGTCGATGACGCCGGTGACTTTTTTGTCCCCGTCCCAGATGGGGACCACCACCGGGGCGATCTTGTTGCCGAAGCGCTGGCGCAGGGCCTCGAAGGTGGCGTTGTAGTCGGAGTTGTCCTCGTCGGTCTTGGAGATGTAGATGAAGCGGGGCATGTTCCGCTCCTCGCAGTATTTCCAGGCTTTCTCCAGTCCCACGGACACGCCGTCCTTGGCGGAGCAGACGATGATGGCGGCGTCGGCGGCCCGGAGAGCGGCCATGGCCTCCCCGGCGAAGTCGAAGGCGCCGGGAGTGTCCATCAGGTTGATGCGGCTGCCCTTGTAGTCCAGGGGGGCCAGGGAGAGGGAGAGGGAAATCTGGCGCTTGGTCTCCTCGGGATCGTAGTCGCAGACGGTGTTCCCGTCGGCGGCCCGGCCCATTCTATCGATGACGCCGGTCATGTAGAGCAGGCTCTCGGCCAGGGCGGTCTTGCCGCTGCCGCTGTGCCCCAGCAGACAGACGTTGCGGATGTTCTGTACAGAATAGCTCATGATTCGTTCCACTCCTTGTTTCAGTCTTCTAATGTGGTTTGCAGGTTGTCCATCAGCTCTTTCGCCTTTGCCGCCTTTTTCTCCTCGTCGGTCTCCTCCAGCATGTCCTTCAGAGCCGAGAGGATAAAGCGCACATAGCTGTTGAATTGCTTATCGGTCATTCCCATAGCCGATGCCTCCTTTGTTACCGTTTGGCGGGCCTGGTGGCCGCAAGCGTCCAATATATGAATTATACAACACCCAGCGGCGGATTACAACAGGAATTTTGGGCAAAATCACATTTATGCTGGACCGCCAAAAGGATGGTTAAATTTTCGTCAATTTACATATGGGAAATGCAGGAAGGAATGTTTTCCTTTTCCTCCGCCGCCCGCAAATTACCCTTGATTACCGGTCGGACCAGGCATATACTGGAGAAAACAAATCACCAGGAGAACGGCCTATGATTATTTTGAGACGCCCGAAGCTCATCGCGTTCACCTTTGACGACGGCCCCTCTCCATATACCGGGATGCTGCTGGACGGGCTGAGAGACCGGGGCGCGGCGGCCACCTTCTTCATGACGGGGGAAAACGGGACCGGCGGAACCTGCGGCATCAAAAACGGTTACGAGACCCTCCTCGCCCGCATGTGGGAGGAGGGGCACCAGCTGGCGAACCACACCTGCCGCCACGCCGACTTCCAAAGCCTCACGGAGGAAGAGATCGCCTCTGAGACTGCCGGAGTGGAGCGCCTGATTTTTGAGGCGGCGGGCGGAGACTTCCGGTGCTTTGTCCGCACGCCGGGGGGCGTTGTCAACGAGACCGTCTCCCGCAGCGTAAACGCCCCCATTATCCGCTGGAGCGTGGACCCGACAGACTGGAAACACCGGGACGCCGAACTTGTGTACAACAGCCTCCTCTCCCATGCCAAAGACAGGAGCATTGTCTTGCTGCACGACATATATGTGACCAGCGTGGAGGCCGCTCTGCGGGCCATTGACACGCTGGGGAAGCAGGGCTTCACCTTTGTCACCGTGGCCGATCTGCTGCGCCGGACAGGCGTTCGCCCGGTTAACGGGACGGTATATTCCAAAGGGGGGGAAAAACGCTTTCCCCTCCCGGCGTACAGAGCTCCCCATGTGGTTCTGAAAAAGCGGAACACCCTTAAAATCACGTGCTCAGTTCCTCCGGGGCTCTCTCTTTACTACACGACGGACGGGTCCTATCCCAGACTGTCCAGCCATCAATACGACGGTCCCGTCATTGTGGAACAGGGGACGGTCTTTACCGTCATTGGGGTGGACGAGTGGGGAACCAGGACGCCGCCGGCGGTCATTCGGGCCGGCAAAGATAAAGGTTGGTTCTTCAATCGATAAGAAGATAAGCGCCCGCCGTCTTTCGACGGCGGGCGCTTCCAGTTTCGGATTTTCAATTTTGGGAAGCTCTTACTTCTGCAAAGACTTCACCCACACCCCGTACTTGTCCACATTGGCCTGGGCGTCGGCGGCGTCCTTGCCCTGGGCCAGGACGTAGACCTTGATCTTGGGTTCCGTGCCGGAGGGCCGGACGATGACGCTGGTGCCGTCCGCCATCTCAAAGCGCAGCACGTTGGACCCGGAGAGCTCCATCTTTGTCTTTGCCCCGGTGGCGCAGTCGGTGACGGACCCGTCGGAGTAGTCCTTGAACCGGACCGCCTTCACGCCGGAGATCTCCGCCGGGGGGGTCTCCCGGAGACTCTTCATCAGATTCGCCATGTCCTTCAGGCCGTCCAGACCGGGCATGACCAGGTTGTAGGTATGTTCGGCGTAGTAGCCGTACTTCACGTACAGCTCCGCCAGGGCGTCGGCCAGGGTCTTGCCCTGGGCGGCGTACCAGGCGGCCATCTCCGTCAGCAGAAGGGCGGCGGTGACGGCGTCCTTGTCCCGGACGTAGTCCCCCAGCATATAGCCGTAGCTCTCCTCATAGGAGAAGATGACCTTGCCCTCGCCGGTGGACTCCAGCTTGTCCTTCTTCTCCGCCAGGAACTTGAAGCCGGTGAAGGTGTCGTAGCACTGCAAACCGTTGACCTCGGCGACTTTCCGGGCCATCTCCGTGGTAACGATGGTCTTCTGGGCCACGGGCTTCTCGGGCATGGTGCCCGCCCGCTTTTTGGCGCCGATGAGGTAGTCCAGAAGGAGGACGCCGGTCTGGTTGCCGGTGATGACCTTGAACTCCCCGTCCTTGTCCCGGATCATGATGCCCACCCGGTCGGCGTCGGGGTCGGAGCCCAGGATGAAGTCCGCGCCCTCCTTCTTGGCCAGTTCCACCGCCAGAGCGAAGCCCTCGGGATTCTCCGGATTGGGAGAGACCACGGTGGGGAAATCCCCGTCGATGACCATCTGCTCGGGGACGCAGATCAGATGCTTGATGCCCAGGCGTTTCAGGGCCTCGGGAATCAGCTTGTGTCCTGTGCCGTGGAAGGGGGTGTACACCAGCTTGAAGGTATCCGCCACCTTGGCCACGGTCTCGGCGTCGTTGACCTGGGCCATGACATTTTTGAGAAACTTCTCGTCGGTCTCCTCCCCCAGAACCTCGATCAGGCCCGCCTTCACGGCGTCATCATAGGCCATGGTCCTGATGTCGCTGAAGATGTCCAGCTCCTCCAGGCGCTTTGCGATGGCGTCGGCGTGATGGGGAGGCAGCTGGGCGCCGTCCTCCCAGTAGACCTTGTAGCCGTTGTACTCCTTGGGGTTGTGGCTGGCGGTGACGTTGATGCCCGCCTG
>CAJUJW010000013.1 GCA_910586735.1 uncultured Oscillibacter sp.
CATTTCAGCGACACCGCCCAGGAGACAATCAATGACAAAATTCTGCGTTTAATTCGGCGCGAGGCCGTGACAAACGGCACTGACTGTGGTAAAATGGGGATACCACAAACGAGCCAGCCGCTTGAAGGGAGTTCAACATGAACGAGAAGCGGTTGGAGCCAGAGAAGATTACGGCATTATACGAGCGTCTTAGCCGTGATGATGAGCAAATTGGGGACAGTAACTCAATCGTGAATCAAAAGGCTATGCTTGAAAGCTATGCCGCTCAGCGGGGTTTTACCAACATTTCCCATTACACGGATGACGGATGGAGCGGGGCTAACTTCGAGCGGCCCAGTTGGAAACAGCTTGTGGCGGACATTGAGGCCGGGAAGGTCGGCTGTGTGATCGCCAAGGATATGAGCCGTGTCGGGCGTGACTATCTGCAAACGGGTTTTTATACCGAGGTTCTTTTCAGACAACATGGCGTTCGGTTCATTGCTATCTCTAATGGTGTGGACAGCGAGGACCAGAGTACAGGGGAGTTTGCCCCGTTCATCAACATTATGAGCGAGTGGTACGTGCGCGATTGCAGCCGCAAGCAAAAAGCACAGTATCAGATACGGGGTAAGTCCGGCAAGCCTGTCACCAACACGATTCCCTATGGGTTCAAGAAGGACCCGGATGAAAAACACCACTGGCTGGTGGACGATGAAGCAGCGGACGTTGTGCGCCGCATTTTCCATTTGAGTGCGGAAGGAAAAGGCCCTCTTGCGATTGCCAGAATCCTGATGGAAGATAAGGTGGAACGTCCCTCCTACTATCTCGCCCAACGGGGCCGGGGAACGTGTCAGAGCAAAACGGATATGTCCCGCCCCTATGACTGGACGGATGCCACGATTCGGGATATGCTTGCCAAGCCGGAATATATGGGCCACACGGTTAACTTCCGAGCCTATAAGCCCTCTTACAAAGACAAGAAGATGATTAAGCGTCCGCCGGAGGAATGGCTGATTTTTGAGAATACCCACGAGGCCATTGTTGACCAGGAGACGTGGAAGCTGGCCCAACGAGTACGGCAGACGGTACGCCGGACGGACACCACGGGTGAGGCTAATCCCCTGACTGGGCTGATGTTCTGCGCCGACTGTGGAGCCAGAATGTATAATCATAAGCGGGGCGGCAGGGCATTAAGGGAGGGCTGGAAGCCTGACCCGGAAAGCGGTCTTTACGCTGGCGATAATTATAATTGCGCCACCTATATGCTGACCGCAAAACAGTCAGAACAAAAGTGTTGCAGTCACTATATCTCTACGAAAGCAGTTCGGGCGTTGCTGCTTGACACTATCAGGACAGTCAGCACCTACGCTATCTCTGATGAAAAAGGGTTTATGGAAAAGATTCGCGCCGCCTCTCAGCTTCAACAGGACAACGCCGCAAAGGAATTGAAACGCAAGCTGAACCGGGACCGCAAGCGTTCCTCTGAGCTGGATGGTCTGATTCAAAAACTCTATGAATCCTTTGCCACGGGCAGTCTGACAGAGAAGCGGTTCAAGTTGCTGTCGGACGGCTATGAGCGTGAGCAGGAGGAATTGGATGCGGCGATTGAGCGTGAGCAGGCGGAGCTTGATGCGTTCAACGCCGACACGGACCGGGCCGGGCAGTTTTTGGATTTGGTCAAGCGGTACACCGATTTCTCGGTGCTGACCACGCCGATGATTTTTGAGTTTGTGGACAAGATCGTCGTCCATGCGCCGGACAGGTCCAGCGGCGAACGGATGCAGGAGGTTGACATTTACCTGAAGTTCATCGGCAAGTTTGATGTGCCTATCCCGGAGCCTACGCCGGAGGAACTGGCAGAACAGGAGCGGTTGCGGAAGAAACGGGAAAAGCAGAGGGAATACTCCCGGCGCTCCCGTGAAAAGAAGAAACGGGCGGCGGCCCAAAGTTGAATATGTCATGCCAGAGGGCGGTTTGCGTCAAGCAGACCGCCCTTTTTGTGTCCTAAATTTCAATCCATGTGAAATCAGCGAACAAAACAGCGTCAGAATTGCGATTTTTCATGGAAACACGCAACGCTGGACAGCGAACACGGTACGTTGTCCTCTGCTGGTTTTCACGGTTTCGCATGGCTTCACGCTGAACGCTGAAATCCGATGTGCGCTCCTGTGACCTGGGCATTGTGAACAGCTTGCCCAGGCCGCTGGGAGCGTTTTCAAATTCTACGCCGGATGGCGAATACGATTATCGAAGGAGATATGATTATGAATATCAGGAACGAAATCAAAGCCTACATTGTCCGGGAGGGCTTCACCATGAGCGAATTAGTGGAAAAACTGGCGGAGCAGTACGGATGGAGCCCCAGCGTCCCCAATCTCTCCGACAAGCTGCGCCGTGAATCTTTGCGCTATAAAGAAGCCGTGGAGCTGGCCGATGCTCTCGGCTATGACCTCGTATGGCAGAAGCGGAGATAAGGGGGACTATGGCAAAAGAAAAGACCAGCGGAATTTATTTCAAGGTTACAGACGAGGAACGGAGCTTAATCGAACAGAGGATGGCGCTGATGGGCGTTCACAATATGAGCGCCTATATTCGGAAGATGTGTATTGATGGCTACATTGTCCAACTGCAAATCAAAGAGCTGGACGAGTGTGCAAAGCTCCTGCGGTATACCTCCAATAATATGAATCAGATCGCCCGCCGGGTCAATTCCGGCGGCGGTGTCTATCCTGACGAGGTGGATGAAATCTGCGGCAAGCTGACGGAGGCCAGTGGGCTGTTTGGAAACATTTTGGAGCAGCTATCGAAAATCAAATAACAATCTGGTGGTGGGCGGCAAAATGCCGCTCACCACCATTTTTCTTTTTGCGAGGAGGTTTTGAAAATGGCAACAACGCGATTGATGCCCCTGCACAGCGGCAAGGGCCGGACCGTGGCTGAAGCCCTGGACCGGGTGACGGACTATGTAGAGAATCCAGAGAAAACAAACGGCGGCAATCTGGTCACGGCCTACCAGTGTAACCAGTCCATTGCTGACCAGGAGTTTCTATTTTCCAAGCGGCAGTATGCCGTCATTACCGGCAGGGAATGGAAGGACAATGATGTGATTGCCTACCACCTGCGGCAGTCCTTCAAGCCGGGGGAGATCACACCGGAACTGGCAAACAAGATTGGCTATGACCTGGCTATGTCGCTGACCAAGGGGAAACACGCTTTTATTGTCTGTACCCACGTTGACAAACAGCACATTCATTCTCATATCGTGTTCAACTCGACCGCCATAGACTGCACCAGGAAATTCCGAAACTTCTGGCGATCCTCGTTTGCGGTTCGTAGAATTTCAGATATGCTGTGCCTGGAAAATGGCCTGTCGGTGATTGCGGAGCCGAAGCCCAGCCGGGGTAACTACGGCACATGGTTAGGTGAGGACAAACCGCCCACCGTCCGAGGGCAGTTGGAGCAGATCATCGACACCGCCCTCGGTCAAGACTGCAAGGATTTTGACAGCTTCCTTGCCGCTATGAAAGCAGCAGGTGTAGAGGTGAAACAGGGAAAACACCTTGCGTTCAAAATCCCCAACGGCAAGAGGTTCGTCCGCTGTGATTCCCTCGGCGCGGACTACTCCGAAACAGCGATTATGGAGCGCATTTCCGGCAAACGGATTGTCGTTCCCAGGGTAAAGGCGGCGGTGAAGTCCAAGCCCAATTTGCTCATTGACATTCAAGCGAAAATGCAGCAGGCCAACTCTCCCGGATTCGAGCGGTGGGCGAAAATTTTCAATCTCAAGGAGATGGCAAAGACGGTCATATACTTACAGGAAAACAATCTAACTGATCTTGGAGAATTGGAAAAAGCCTGTGATGAGGCGGTTCAGAAATTCAACGATTTATCCGACCGGACGAAAGCTGCCAGTGCAAGAATGAAGGACATCTCCGAACTGCAAAAGCACATCGGCGCTTACGGAAAAACACGAGAGATTTACGCACAGTACCGGAAATTGGCGGGCAGGAAACGGGAGAAATTTTATGAACAGCATAGCGGTGAAATCACGGCCTGTCAAGCGGCGAAGCGGTACTTCAATTCTCTCGTTTTGAAGAAACTGCCGTCCATGCAGTCGCTAAAACAGGAGTATGCCATGTTGAAAGCGGAGAACAAAAAGCGGTATCCGGAGTACAAGCAGGCGCGAGAAAAAATGATAGAACTGCTCACCGCAAAAAACAACGTGGAGCGGATTTTGGGTGTGACAGAGAAAGAGAAAAATCGTGACCGCCAGCAGGGGGCGCGGTGATGATTTTTCTCTCCCTGCGGGTAACAGCAGACGCCGAAGGCGGCTTAAAAAACCGGGCGCACTTGCGCCCGGTTTTACAGGGGTTTGGGGGCGGTCAGCCACCAACAAGCACGCGCCGGGTATATACCGGGGCATTGCTTGCCGCTACTTATTACCCGCTACCCGGTACAATATAGCCAGCGGAAAGCGGGGGCCGACATTCAGGGTTGCATCTTGACGCAGAGCATAATAACATAGTGGCAAAGCGGAAGAAAAAGTGGCAGAATTGCTTGCTGGGTTTCCCCAAAGGAATTATTCTTGAAGTAGACCGCCCGTTCATCCTGCAAGAGTGTCAATGATTCGGCTGGCAGGGTGCGGCCCCGCCGCTTACCTGTGTCAAAAACACGCCTGTTGGTTCTTGCTGATGGATGAAGCAGTACCCGCACAAGGAGGAACACCAATGAACAATATCCCTGTGGCTGGGGTGGATGTGAGCAAGCGATTCAGCGATCTGTGCGTCCTGACCCCGGAAAATGAAGTGTTTAACAGCACAAAAATCTATCATGACCTGCCCTCAATGGAACGGGCCTTGACTCTGCTGCTACAAGCAGAGCAGCAGTTTGGAATGCGGCCTGTCGTGGTGATGGAATCCACTTCCCATTACCACCTTATTTTGTTCCGTTTTTTTAAAAACGCTGGATATGAGGTCATTGTGGTCAATCCAATACAAAGTGGAGCGTTGAAAAATATCAATGTCCGCAAAGTAAAAAACGATAAGGTGCGTCCATATTGAATGATAAGGCCCGGAGAAATATTCTATCCGGGCTGTACAGGGCCCATTGGATCACCTCCTTTCCGCACAACTCCTCATATCAGCCAGCGCCGGACGACCGGGATCCGGGACAGGACCATGTAAACGGCACAACAGCAGCAAATGATCAGCCCGGAAATCAGCGGCACCGTCAGCAGCACAGGACCGTCAATGGCCCGGAGGCCCCATCGCGCGAATGCCTGCAAAAAGAAAATATGCGTGAGATAGATGCAAAAGGAGGCTTTGGACATAAAGCCTATCAGCTTCCTGCCTGTTTGCGAAAGAGGGACGGTTTGACACAGGCCCCATATGCCCCAAACAACCAGAAAGATAAACACGCCCATCCCCTCTAAAAAGTGATCGTTCGGTCTGCCCGTCATGTACGACATCAGGCGGGTCCCCCAAAAGGTCAGAAGAAATCCGGCCAAAAGGATCAAGACGGAACTGCTTCGGTTTGGCCGGGGATGATAGACAGACAGGTAATGACCCAGCAGCATGTAGCCGGTGGAGGCGTAGGTCATATTCATCCTCCACTGAACAGGGATTCCGTTCAGCAGCGTAAACGCCCAGAAGAAGAGAGCGGCTAATATCCTGGGTAAATTTTGGGTATAGAGCTTTTGGAAGGTCAGTTCCTTTTCCGGCTTCAGGAGCAGGGCCCCGCTGGCCATGAAAAACAGCGGGACGCACGCGTGCGCGAGACTGGTCCAAAGCACAGCCGAGTACCAGGCCGTAGTTCCAACCACGCCTCCGGAAAAGGGAGCGGCGGCCACATGACACAGCACAACGCTCCAGATGGCGGCGGTTTTCACCATGTCAATTTTATGGCCCCGTGGCAGGCGGGTATCAGAAATCATATGAAAATGCCCTCTATGATAAAAAATTTGACGTTTCTCGGATTCTCATAAGCACCGAAAGCTCATTAGGAAGAACTCCTTTGGGCATCCGTGCTTGGAGAGTGTTTTCGCGTGGTAGGTTTCATTGTTCATAATATGAGCGGCTTGCGGCTGAGAGAGGCGGCGGTCATCCAGCAGGGAAGCATGTTGAAGCAATGTCCGCATTGCCCAGTTCAGTGCCGCGGTGGATTCCGCACCAAGGGACTGGGAAATGTTCAGCGGCCCGGACAAGGCAAAATACCGCGCGGCTTCAAATTCCGAAAGCCCCTCCCGAAGGATGACCGCCCGGATTTCGCCTTGCACAAGCTCCGGCAGATGCTTCCAGTCCGCTGGATCCATGCCATAGAGCAGGATACAATAGCGGCTGGCGCGGTTCATCGCCAGCACCGTTTTTCTGCCCTGGACGGTCAGCAGGTGAACGTCCCAGCAGAAAAACGGGGCCGCAGTTGGCTCCGGCGGCGGAGTCTCCATTTTTAAGTGCTTTTGCAGAGGGATCGTGTAGCTTAATTCCATTGCCGGACAGCCTCCAGATTCTTGCTTTTATGATTTGCGGTGGGGCCTGGGCATCCCAGGCCCCACTTAACATGAGTGGTATGTGGTTTACTTGTACTGCATCAGGGACACCGTGATGTTGGCTTCACTACTGTCCGTGGGGCGGACGCCACAGACAAATGTGCCGTGGATATCGTCAATACCATCAGCAATGAGGAAAGCTCTGGTTAAAGTCCTCCCCGCTTCGATATCCACCGATCTGAATCGCTCACTACCGCCAAGCGTCATCTCGCGCCCGGCAAGGCAAGTCACCGGAGAAGCCCCGTTGTTCGTTACCTTCAGAACGATGTATTTTCCCCGTTCAGGATTGAAGTAGCCCCCAGTACTGAAGCCTGTGACCGTTTGCACCCTAGTCTTGTCCTCCGCAATCAGTACTGGCTTTTCAGACGTTTTGACCGCTTTGGGATCAATCTCCGTAAAAGGACCTTTGATTGCCCCTTTCTCTGGCGAAGTGGGATTTTCTTTCAGGAAGGGGTCTTCCGCAGGATCATAAGTGCTGGGATCGAAGTTTATACCTTCTTCCGTAGGCCCCAGCACAACGCTGTTTCTTTTCTCACTCCAACTGACTTTGACATTTAAAAAGTCGGCCATCATCTGGACAGGCAGATAGTTATATGTTGCCCCGGACCCATCTGCATAAGAAACCACAGCGGGAATTTTCTTGCCGTTCACGGCGTATCCTTCACCGGGCTTCACCCTTACTTGGTCCATAACGACGATACCGCCGGTCCCAATCTGCAGGTTCCCTGCCGCCGCCAAGGCGGTGCCTGCCATGGCAATAATCAGTGCCATAGCCAACATTCCCGAGAAAAACAGTCTCAACTTTTTCATATGGGCTCCTTTCAAATTTTCCTTTGGGCGTTAGCCCCAGTACTGATAAACATCATACCAGGTACGGAGTTCCGGGTGCCCGACGAGAGAAAACCCGATATCTCCGCTGACGCCAAGCTGGCTGTCATAAGTATGAACCACCAACTTCCCCGTTCTTCCACAACTGACATCAATATCCGTAGTTCCGGGGTAGGTGCAATGAAGCCGAGCCCGAACATAGCCGTTGGTGAGCGGTTCGTTGTCGATACGAACCTCGAAATAGTTGCCGTAAATCTTTTCGGCAGTATAGGTGCAGTTGTAACTGGACCCCATGATTTCCACTCCACGCGCATAGTAGTACCTGTTACCGATCATGCCGGCGAGGGCGATTCCGCTTTTGGCGGCGTTCATCTCGGCAATGTCGGAATCGTCGAGCGGCATAAAGGAAAAGGTCATCCCGCTTTCGGGATCGGTGTAGGAATCTCCCATTTCCAGATAAACGCTGTTGCGTTCATCATCGGCAGCCGGTCCGGCGGCGAAGCAGGGAACGGCCAGGGCCAGGCTCATAACCAGAACCAACAGCAGGGATGTCAGTTTGCGAATCTTTTTCATGTCAATTCTCCTTTTCGTTTGTTCAATGTTTTGTTGAAAGTTATGTGCTGATTATTTACTGCACTAGGCTGCTCCTTTTGTACCACAGTGACATAGTATTGTTGGTTTCAGCTTTCTTGCAGTATATCTGGGCGGCGGAGCGCCCGCTTATGTCTGCATGGGACTCACCTCTTTCTCATTTGTAGCCTGGGGCGATCACTTCCCCTATTACTAAAGAACCCCCAGAACCGGAAAGAGCAACACAAAAAGATTGCCTTGATTGCGGTCAGGCCGTTCTCTTGTAATGCGAAGCCTTAGTTGCCCCCTATTACTTATAGAAACCTAAACCCGGAAAGTGCAACATAAAAAGAAAAGGCCCGGAGCCGCAGCTCCGGGCCTCCCAGATGGCCTCAGAAAAATACTTCATTCGAATACGTTGTGGCCGTTTCAATCAGTCTCCCCGCGCTATCATAAACACGCAAAATCCCCATAACACGATAAGTATCTCCACTGGAAACGTAATAGCTGCCGCTACATACACTCCCAGTGCTCGACCAGCTTTTCACCGTCTGCCAACCGCTGCTTTGATCTTGCAGATACATAGTGACTTCTCCTACATAGGAACCAAATAAAGTATCGAACACTTGGCAGGAAGCCTGACCTGAGCTCGAAATTGTCAGGTCAGCAAAAAACTTCCGGATTGTCGCATACCTTGGGGAAACCATCTCCGGAGAGGTCGCGAAATCATCTACACCCGCCGCAAATGCGCTGCCAGTCACCAAACAAAGCGCAGCGGCCACAACCAACATAAGGACCATCCTGTTGAATACATGCTTCTTCATCTGTGTTCTCCTCCATGTTTTTAATGTTTCGGAATTGCTTCCTAATATAGGAGACACAAAAAATGAAAAATGCAACCTACAAAATCAAAATATTTTCCGCAATTTTTTTTGCGGTTTCAACAGAGATCCCGCTGGAAGCATCGACTCCAATATAAAGATCGTTCTCTAAGTCGGCAAGCGTAATTGAGACTTCCCCATACTTCACTGTGCAAAGTCCCTCGTATCCGTTGACAGTAATATGCTCAAGGCTTTCCGGATTTTCTGTATCAACCCGCATGGTTCCGTGACCAGAAACGATAGAAACAAGGAAATACTCGCCCTGTTCATTTTCAAATCTGGCAAATATGTCAGGTACGCTTTCAGTACATTCAAAGCCCTCCGGGACCCATCCGATCTCTGCGTTTTGGAAATATTGGGTATTTACCTCTCTGCTGTATGAACTGTTTTCATCAATAATAGAAATATTTTCCGCGATTTTTTTTGCGGTTTCAACAGAGATCCCGCTGGAGCTATAGACCCCAATATAAAGATAGTTTTCCAGGTCGGCAAGCGTAATTGAGACCTCGCCATATTTCACTACGCAAAGTCCCTCGTTTCCGTTGATGGTAATGTACTCGAGACTTTCCGGGTTCTCAGTATCGACATTTATACTTCCGCTGCCAGGCATGATATGAACGGTAAAATAATCGCCCTGTTCATTCCCAAATCTAACACGTGTATCAGGTATACATTCGATACATTCAAAACCTTCCGGTATCCAATTAATCTCCGCGTTTTGGAAATACGCAGAGCCTGCTTGATTGCCCTTTGGAGACGCTTGCACACTGTTTCCATCAGAATTATTGATATCAAACTGCGTATATCTCTCTGTAACCGTAAGCATCAGGTTCAGCGTCGCCACCCGGAAATCCTCTGAAAGAGCAAACGCCGACGTAAAGAGAAGCACGGAAATTCCCATAATCACCGCTGCTAGCCGTAAGACCTTTCCGGCCTTCCGCAGTCCGATCCTGCGCTGCTCCCTGGCAAAATGGCGGTCGATGGTTTCCAGGCACCGCTTGTCCACACTCTCCGGCACCGCCGCCTCCGGGTTATTCTGGAGCATTTCATTGAGGGCTATCAGTTGTTCGCCCTCCTTATTCGCCACGCCCTCCATCAGCAGGGCAAAGTAGGCGTCGTCAAATTCCTCAAGCAAGCGTTCGCGCTCTGTCATGGCTTCCATCTCCTTTCATCAGCGCCGCCGCCTTCCGCTTGGCCCGCGTCAGCCGCATTCGCACGCTGTCCGGCTTGCAGCGCAAAAATTCCGCCAGTTCCTCGTTGTCCTGCCGCAGCACGTACTTCCGGTAAAGAAGCTCCCGGTCCTGCTCGGGAAGCTGGGACCATGCTTTGTACAAGGCGTTCACCCGCTCTTCCAGCTCCAGCTTTGTCTCCGGCGGCGGGTCCGGCGATTCCAGCAGCTCCAGGCTGGCGTTCGCCATCGGGACGATGTGCTTTTCTACGACCGTTTGGTGCCGCTTGAAATTCCTGGCCCTGTTTTTGACGGTATATACAATATACACCGTCAGGGCGGGGGCTGGCAAGCCCGTAAGCGTATGAACTTTTTTGCAGAGGCTTTCCACAGCGTCCTGTACGATATCCTCGCAGTCCTGGCAGTCGGGGATCATGCGCAGAACGGTCGCGTACATCAGTCGGGAATATGTTTGGTACAGGTCCTTCATGAAGGTCTTGCCGTTTGTGTCTCCCGTGGGTACCTTGAATACGATCACTTTTATCCCTCCTTATTTTCCCCTATATAATAGGAGACACGGAAATCGGAAAATGCAACCAAAAAATTTTTATTTTTTTCGAGGGAAAAGGTAAAAATAGGAAAACCCTGCACAAATAAAGGCCGCTGCGCAAAGAAATCGTGCAAAAGGCTTTGTTTCCCGCACAAACTATGCTATACTAAAAAAATCCAGCACACCCGAACAGACAGGAGAAAGGCAGGTGATTCCATGCTTCCGCTGGTTATTATGGCAATTGAGGACGAGGATGACAAGGCGTTTATGACATGGTTATATCTCCAATACCGCCGCCTGATCTATTCCGAGGTACGAAAGATCACCGGCAATACGGACGAAGTGGAGGACCTGCTCCAGTCGGTAGTGGAGAAGCTGATTGAAAAGCTGCCCCTGCTGCGGGGGATGGAGCAAAACAAGCTGGTGAATTACATTATCTCCACGGCAAAGAACACCGCGTACAACTCCCTCCGGGGGAAGGACCGGGGAATTTTGTGGGAGGAACAGGAAGCGCTTGCCGATCCCGCGCCGGCGCCGGAGGATCAGATCATCGCGCAGGAGGACCTGTACCGGCTGGCCCATGTGTGGGGCGACTTGGATGAAAGGACACAGTACCTGCTTAGCGCAAAGTACATCTTAAAGAAAAGCGGCAAGGAGATTGCCGGTAATTTGAACATGCCCTCGGATAATGTGAGGACGGCGCTGGTCCGAGCCAGACGCAAGGCCCGGCAGGCGATGGAGCAGAGGGTATGATTTTTTATTAGAAAAGGAACACCCTATTCCCTCTATCGCGGCATCCAAATCGGACACAACTACTCCGATCTGAGTAATCGTCTTTAAGTTCTTATTTTTTTCATTTATGACCATTCCTTTCTGCGAAAGGCACCAACGAGGAATGAAACGAGATTGGTGCTTCCGCCCTAGAGTGATGTTTGGTAAACTCAGAGAGAGGGCAACTAAACTACAGAGTACGAGGGGATAGGTGCGGTGCAGCAAGCTGTAACTACGCTCATTTATAAGTCACCGGACATCCATTCAAGCACCAATGAGTAGAACAAAGAACCTGTAAACTTATCTTTGTAAAAACACAATCCGTTTTTAGCGGGATGCCCAGCCCCTGGCTGCCCTCAACGGTACTTTCTTGAGGAGAGGTTTTGAAAATGGCAACAGCACGACTGATACCCTTGCACAGCGGCAAGGACCGGACCGTGGCGGAGGCCCTGGGCCGGGTGATAGACTATGTGGAGAATCCAGAGAAAACCAACGGCGGCGATTTGGTCACGGCCTACCAGTGCAATCCGTCCATCGTTGACCAGGAGTTCCTTTTTTACGAAGCGGCAGTACGTAGCCATTGCAGGCAGGGAGCGGAAGGACAATGATGTGATCGCTTACCACCTGCGGCAGTCCTTCAAGCCGGGGGAGATCACGCCAGAGCCGGCGAACAAGATTGGCTATGATCTCGCTATGTCACTGACGAAGGGGAAACACGCCTTATTGTCTGCACCCACGTTGACAAGCACCACATTCACTCGCATGGAGCGGATTTAGGGCATAGCAGAGAAAGAGAAAAGTCATGACCGCCGGCAAAGCCTAATCTTTATTCCCCCTTGACAATATCTTTAGAAATAGAGACTGTATATACTGATCAAAGGACGCCTCGCTCTCTGTGGTGAACGGATCAACTCCATATCCATTGTTTAAAATAGAATATGGAGTATGTACATGAAAATCCCATTTGTGCCAAGTAGATGCAATACCCCGATTCATTTCAATTCTCCCCCATAGCAAATTGTGGTCGTTCAATTATAATTGTGTTATGGTTATTTGTGATTTTATATTGATCTTGTTGGCCTGTATTTTTGGTTTGCTTATGATTTAAGCAATTTGCAACAACCGTTTTTTGAAGAATTACGGTTCCAAAATACTTTTCATTATTTAAGATTTTCCGTAAAGTCTCCCTGCTCCATATCGTTTTTCCTCCAGGCGATCGAATACCTTGCTCTTGCAATGCTTGAGCAATTTTTGACAGACTTGCTCCTTCTCTTGACATACAAAAAATCAGTCTGACAACTTCGGCTTCTTTTTCATCAATCGCCAGATAACCGTTTTCGTCGTGTTTATAGCCATAACACTTTCTCTGGTAGTATTTAGAATCAGGGTCTGCGAAGGATTTTTGCAGCCCCCATTTAATATCCGCGCTCTTAGATTCGCTTTCGTCCCTTGATTGTAGTTCCGCTGCCTACGTCAGAATAGATACCCGCAAACTTCTAATTTGGGTTTGCCTTGATCTTCTCTTCGTAGTATTGTTCTTGCGCGACCAAACTGTCCAACTGATCCTGTGCTTTTGTACTGACGCGACAGTAGACGGCTACCTTCTTTAAAGTCAGTTCTTTTCTTCGAGGAGGAATCTCTTTTGTGGTAGCCATGGTCTCGGCCTCCCAATTGTTTATTTATTTGCTACACGGCTCCTGTTCCTTTTGCGCTTCTCATGTTGCACAGCATTAAAGAGATCATGAGAGATAATCGCTGGGTGATGCGCTTTCATAAGGACCTGTTTGTACACATCATGCGATTTTATTTGGACACCATCAACGACTTGGGTCTTTCCCAAAACAACGTCACCGACGTATTTCTCATTTGCCAGCAACTTCGAAATTGTTTCACGGCTCCAAGTGGCTTTACCAGAGGGGGAGGCGATGCCCTTACAGGCCAATGCGTCAGAAATTTTTCCGAGACTATCACCGTTCATGAAGTGATGAAAGATAAAAAGCACTGTACTGGCCTCAGCGAGGTCAACCATAAGCTCTCCGGCACGAGAGACCTTGTAGCCATAGCAGATGGCAGAAGCCTTGGCGGAGGTTCCGCTTTGAAAGCTCTTTTGGAACCCAGCACGAATTTGCTCACTTTTTGTCAGTTCCGTGGTAACATATTCCTTCCTAAATTTCAAGTGCAAGATAGCAGAAGGCACAGCCCCGAAGGGCTGTGCCAAATCTCATGAGGATATTCATCTGGTTGGGAGTTCGAGTCTCCCAACATGTGTTTTTAACAATTGAGCCTATTTATAAGTAAAATGAAAGTTGACAAACCCTTGCAAATAAGCACTCTCAAGCCCTTGGGTTTGTCAACTTATCATATGTTGTGATGACAAAAAAGATACCGTTTCATCCAGTATCCATACGCGAGCGGGCCACCGTATATGCGGCAAATACCTTCGCTCTTACTTCAGGCGGAACGCGGCCACCAGGCTCTTGAGGAGGCTGGCCTGGGAGGAGAGCTCCTGGCTGGCGGCGGCGCTTTCCTCACTGGTGGCGGAGTTGGTCTGCACCACGCTGGAGATCTGGTCAATTCCCTCGGTAACCTGGCAGATCGCGGCGGTCTGCTTTTCCACCGCCTCTACCACGATGGACATCTGGGACGTGACGCCGCCGGCGCTGACGCTGGTGCGGTCCAGAGACTGGGTCACCTCGTTCACCACATGGCTGCCCTCGGCCACGGCCGCGATGGAGCTTTCAATCAGGTCCTTGGTGGCCTTGGCGGCCTCGTCGGACCTGTTGGCCAAGTTGCGGACCTCGTCGGCAACCACGGCAAAGCCCTTCCCGGCCGTTCCGGCCCGGGCCGCCTCCACGGCGGCGTTCAAGGCCAGGATGTTCGTCTGGAAAGCGATGTTCTCGATGGCGGCAATGATTTTGCTGATTTCCTCGGAGGAGCTGGAAATTTTGCCCATCGCCACGTTGAGCTGCTTGACGTATTCCATGCTGACGCCCAGCTGGCCGCCCGCCTGTTCCACAAACCGGCCCGCCTCGCCCGTGGCCTGGGCGGTCCGTTGGGCATTCCCGGAGATGTCGCTGATGGTGGCAGAGAGCTCTTCTACGGAGCTGGCCTGCTCCGTGGCGCCCTGGGCCAGGGCCTGGGCGGTATTGGACACCTGCTCAGCGCCGGCGGACACCTGTTCGGCGCTTTCCCGAATCTGGCTCATGGTCTTGTTCAGCTTAGACTGAATGCTGTCCAGGGAGACCTTGATGGACATAAAGTCTCCGACGTATTCCTGCCGGGCGGAGGCGGTCAAGTCTCCGGAGGCAATGGAATCCAATATGGAAGCAATCTCGCCTATGTAGGAGCGGAGGCGCCGGATCGTCCTCTCAAAAATAAGGGCTAACCGGCCCACCTCGTCGTTGGAACGGAAGGTGATGCCCTCCTCTTCGCTGCCGCCCAGGCCCAGGTTTCCCTGCTCCAGGCGGCTGGCCACCCGGGTAATCTCCGCCAGGGGAACGGAAACGGTCTTTTTCAGGTACGCCGTAAGGAAGAAGATGCAGACAACGATGACGGCAAGGCTCACTAGGGAGGTGAGGATTACCGTCATAAAAATCTGGCGGTTGGCGTCCGCGGAAGAGATGCCGGCGAAAATGAGGCCGTTGACCGCTCCGGCGGCGTCCCGGGTGGGGACATAGGAGCAAAGATATTCCTCATCCAGAATGGTCGCCCTGCCCACATAGCTCTGTCCTTTTTGCAGCACGATTTCAGACAGATCGGAGGACAGCGTGGTGCCCACGACCCGCTGTCCGTTCTGGACCACGGTGGTGTAAGCCCGGGTATTTCCTTCAAAGATAGTAAACTCACAGCCCATGCGGCTTTTCAGATCATCCAGCAGCTGGTTGACGTCCCCTGTGCCGCCGGTCTGGCTCAGGAGATAATCCAGCATGTTGGTTCCGTTGGTGCAGCGCTGCTCCAGCATCCCGGTTGCCAAAGAGCGGAACATAATCACGCACATGCCCACGGCAAAGACAACGGATATCATCTGCATGATGACCACCACGTTGCCCACCTTTTTGCCGATGCGGGTCTGCTTTCCTTCTGCGCTCTTTTGTGAAAATTCAATCTTTTTCATAGCTGCTACTCCGTCTGTCTGTCAGAATTAAAAATTGGCGCATAGCCATTCTCCATTATACTGAGGGGCCATTGGTTTTGCAAGCCCTTTTTTCGCCCTGCCGGCGCTTGGCGCCGTCTCGAAAGACTGTGCCAAATGTCACAAAAATATGTTCGCGGCGGACGGTTCAGGCCTCCGGCATTCACTTATTTCAAATGTTTCTTTAATTTGCAGGTGACCGCCTGAATATCAATCGGTTTCGCCAGGTGGTCGTTCATGCCGCACGCCAAGCACTTTTGAATATCCTCCGAAAACGCGTCGGCGGTCATGGCAATGATGGGAATATCCGCGTCTGCCCGGTCCAGCCCCCGGATGGCCCCGGTCGCCTCGTAGCCGTCCATGACCGGCATCCGCACATCCATAAGAATCGCGTCGTAGTACCCGGCCGGGGAGCTCCTGAATTTCTCTACGCAGATCTCTCCGTTTTCAGCCCAGTCCAATTCCAGCTCAAGGACGGAAAGCAGCTCCCTTGCCACCTCCCAGTTCAGCTCGTTGTCCTCCGCCAGCAAAACGCGCCTTCCCTTCAGGTCCACGCCGCCTGCTTTCCCAGCGCCCTCCGCGGACTCCGCCGCCGCGGGCGCCGCCGCCCGTTCCAGATTGAGCACCACATGGAACTCACTGCCCCGGCCTTGTTCGCTGCGGACCGAGATCGTTCCGCCCATGGCGTCCACAATGCACTTGGTAATCGCCATGCCCAGCCCGGACCCCTCTGTCTTCCGGACCCGGGTGTTGTCCTCCCGGCTGAAGGACTCGAATATCACCTTCTGATACTCCTTTGACATGCCGATGCCCGTATCGCTTACCAGGAAATGGGTGCGGACCCTGGAAGCGTCCTCCGGCAGCGCCTCCTGATATACGGTCATCTGAACCGAGCCCTTCTCCGGGCTAAATTTCACGGCGTTTCCCAAAAGGTTAATCAATACCTGATTCAGCCGCACGCCGTCGCAGTACACGTTTTCCGAAAGGATTTCCCGGGCAATCACCTTGAACTGCTGGTTCTTCGCCGCGACCTGGGGCTGCATGATGTTGACGATGCTGTCTATAGTCTCCCTCAGCGGCATCGGCTCCACATTCAGCGTCATTTTGCCGCTTTCGATTTTGGAGATATCCAGTACGTCGTTGATAAGTCCCAGCAGGTGCTTGCCGGACAGCGCGATCTTTCCCAGGTAATCCCGTACCTGCTCCGGGTTGTCCGCATTGTCCAGGGCCAGAGAGGTCATGCCGATGATGGCGTTCATGGGGGTGCGGATATCATGGCTCATGCTGGACAGGAAGTCCTGCTTTGCCGAGTTGGCCTGTTCCGCCTCTCTCCGGGCCTGCTCCGCGGCCTCCCGGGCCGCGTCCATCTCCGCATTCACGCGCTTCAGCTCCGCCACCTGGTTCCGGAACAGCTTTAAGTACTGGAAGAATATGCAAAGGAGCATGGCGATCACCGCCAGGGAGGCGGCGTAGACAATGACGAGCCACCGGTTCCCCATGCCGGAAATGGCGTTGTCCAGCCTCTCGAAGGGGAGGACCGTCACCAGATACCACTCGCAGTAGGGGAGATTCGTGCAGTATATGTGGCGGCGTGATCCGTCGTTTTGCACAACCGCAGAATAGTCCTCGCCGGCGCTCATGGCGGCCTTCAGCTGTTCAATGCAGGCGTCCGCGTCCTGTTCGTCAAAAATATCGCCAAGCCGGTCAAAATAGTTTTCGTGGTCATCTCCCTCGTTTCCGACGACGTAGCTTCCGTCCTTCCGGAGAACAAAGGAATAACTCAGCGACTGGTCCGAGTCCAGGAACAGAACCTCGCCCATATATTTGGTGGAAAGCCCCACCACAATGGCAAGGCTGCCGCCGCCGCCGGACATGGGGTATTCGCAGGGAACGCCGAACAAGATCACGCCGTCTCCGCCGCTGTCGGAGGCGGAGGCCGCCTTGCGCTCCCCGTTCCGCAGGCTCTCCAAAAAGGGCTCCGGATGGTTAAGCTCCACGGGGTCCCCGAAAATCATCTCAAGTCCGCCGTCGGGCGCATACAGGGCGGCGCACAGAAAGTGCCTTGCCCTTGCGCCGTATTCGATCTCCTCCCTCGTTCCATAGCCGGACTCCCCATCCCCTGCCGCGATGCGCGCGATGGACTCCGCCATGGTCAGGCGGAGTTCAATGATCGTTTCAAAGTGCAGCGACACCTGCTCGTTCATTCCCGCCATATAGGCGGTGCCGATCTCCTCAATTGTACGTTCACTCATACTGTGAATGGAGAGTCCAAGGAACGAAAACACCAAAATTGTGAGACATATCATCACCGCGATGCTGCTTCGCAAAGACCGCGGCAAGCTCTTGTTTTTCATACGTTTTCCATCTCCACAGTTCTCAAGCGTCCAATCCGCCTGACTCCCGGCCGCCGTGCGCTTCCCGCTCCTAACGGCCTCTCAGCCTGTTCATGGCCTGGAACATTCTGCGGATGTCCACCGGCTTTGCCAGGTGCTCGTTCATCCCCGCGTCCTTTGCCAGGGCCACGTCCTCCTCAAAGGCGTTGGCCGACAGCGCGATGATGGGCACGGTCCCGGCGTCCGGCCGCTCCAGACCGCGGATGACCCGGGCCGCCTCATATCCGCTCATCACCGGCATCATCAAATCCATCAGGATGCAGTCGAACATCCCCGGGGCGGACGCCTCAAACGCGTCTACAGCGGCCTTCCCGTCATTTGCGGTGACAACCTCCGCCCCCGCGTCCTTGAGAATATATTCTACAATTTCGCAGTTGATCTTGTTGTCCTCCACCAGAAGCACCCGCATCCCGGCGACGTTGCCCTGCACCTCCGGCTCCTCAGCCGCGGGCCGGCTGCTCCACGCTTCGTCCACCCGGATGGGCAGGGTGATCTGAACCACGCTTCCCCGGCCCAGCCGGCTGTCCACCGTGACGGTTCCCCCCAGCCGGTCCACCAGTTTTTTTACGATGGACATGCCAAGCCCCACACCGTTGTAATTGGTCCTCGCGTCCTGACGCTCCTGGGTGAAGGGCTCGAAAATGTGCTTCTTAAAGTCCTCTCCAATGCCGATCCCGGTATCTTCAATCACAAAGCGGCAGCTTGCGGTCCCCTCGTGGAAGCCGGCCTCCTCCGCCCGGACAAACACGGAGCCGTCGGGCCGGTTATATTTGAGGGCGTTGTCCATGACGCTCATCAGGATCTGCTTTACGTACAGCGGATTTCCAATCGCCCGGCTGTGCCGCAGGCCGGACGCGTCCAGCTCCAGCCGGACGGCCCGTTCCTCAGCCAGGGGAGACAACATCGTGATGCAGTCCTCCAGCACGGCGCGGAGGTCAAAGGGCTCTTCCACCGCCGCCGGCCAGCCGCTCTCCAGCCTGCTCATTTGAAGGACGTCGTTCACCAGGGACAGCAGGTGCTCCGCCGACACGCGGATCTTATTCCGGCAGTCTCTCTGCCGCTCCGGGTCGTCCTGGCTCTTTTCCAGAATGGCCAGCATTCCCAGGATCCCGTTGATGGGCGTGCGGAGGTCATGGGACATGTGGGAGAGGAACTCGCTTTTTGCCGAGTTCGCCTGCCTTACCCGCTCCAAAAGCTCCATGATGGACTGCTCCTGTTTTTTTCTCGTCACCATGGTCTCCGTGATATCCTGATGGTATCCGTTCAGGCAGACCCCTGGTTTTTCAAAGGTCCTGTCCGGCACACCGCCGCAGCGGACATAGATTTTGCCCAGCTCCGGATGATTCCAGGGGTAGATCACCTCGGCCCGCCCGGTCTTCAGCATTTCCTGTACCGCCTCGCGGACCATCTCCGTATAATCGGGCGCGATACGCGCAAACCAGTGCCGGTAGCACTCCTCCGGCCCGATGCCATCCGGCACGCCCAGAAGAATCCGCATGGTCCGGTCCGCATACATCCTGGGCCGGCAGCTCTCCTCCAGCTCGATGGTCCAGATGCCGGTCCTGGCTCCCTCCAGAATGTCCTCCAGGCTCTGCCGCCCCTCCAGATAACTCCTCTTTTGAAGCTCCCGGAACAGGTCGCGGCGCTTCAGAGAGGATACGATAAAGTACGCCGCCGTCTGGAGCATGTTCGACGCGTATTCCAGTGACTTCACAGGGGGATTGTCCACGCCGTAAAAGCCGATAATCCGTTTCTTATCGTACAGGGGAACCACCACAAGGGATTGGATGCTCTGCCGCTTCAGGTTCTCGTACTGAAGCGGATCCGACTCCCGGATATCCTCCACGTTTTTAATGACAATATGCCCGCCGACGCTGAAATTCCGGTACCAGCTGGCGCACACCTCTGGGGGGACATTTTGAAGGTTCTCCTGTTCCGGCTCCACCCCGTCGGCCACCCACTCATAGGTGTTGTCGTCGCCGCCGGACTCGTTCTGCTCGAAGATATAGGTCCGCTCCCCGTTCATGGCTTTTCCCAGGTGCTCCAGAAGCACCTTGAGCGACTGGTCCGGGGTTTCCTCCAGCAGAGCGACGCGAAGGCCCTCGTTAATAATGGCCTCCAAATTCTGGACGCTCCGCATGCCGCTGTGCCGCTCCTGGACCTCCATGATCGGAGCGCCCTCCCCGGCCGGTAAGAGTTCCCTTGCATAATCCATAAGCCCGTCCACCGCTTTCTCCTCACAGCTTTACTGCAAAAGTCGGAAAATCTCTGTCATAATACCATATAGGTCTTATTCCGTCAATGAAAAGGCGCAAAAAACATGTGCGGTCTGAACGGTATTGACGATGTCCATGTCGATACCTCTCTGCTTATCTGCAGCTTAGAGTTATAAATTTAGGCCCTGTTTGAAAAATGGCGGAATGACCAACGGCGAGAGATTTTTCCGCCAATCAAGGCAAATTTTCGCAGGCGGGCTGTCGCCCGGCAAGAAAATTTAACGCAGAGCGGCGGAAAAAGATCCGCCGTTTGGGCGTTTTGGCATTTTTCAAACGGGGCCTAGGCAAAGGTATATCGCTTACGGGAAATTTTCAACTGGTGATTTTAGCCCCCCTCCAGTCTGAAAAAATTTGTCCTTTAAGTGCAGCCCTTGTTTATCACCCCCTCCTGCAGCCCCCATTTCAAGGCCATTTTTTAGTGGAAAAAGGATAAGGGCAAACCGCCAACTCCTTGCAACGCAAGGGTTCCCCGACTTGTCCTTATTATGCCATAAGGGCATGCCTTTGCGGTTCTTTCTCTCCAAAACGGAGATGATGTTAAAACGGTACAAGTTAATATGGGACACGCAACGGCTGCTTTTACTTTAGATGTTTATGGTCACGTATCGGAACAGATGAAAAATGCCTGTTCCGCCAGAATGCAGGCTTACATTGATGGATTACAACAAGTTCGGCGGGATGGAGCAAAATAAGGGAAACTCTCAATTTGGGCATAAGAAAACGCCTGAATCATTGTAGATTCAAGCGTTTTCTCTTGGCAGCGGGTGAAGGATTCGAACCCTCACATACAGAGTCAGAGTCTGCTGTGCTACCTTTACACAAACCCGCTGTACTGCCGTGGAACAGCTATCATTATACTAAAAAAAACCGCCTTGTCAAGGGGGTTTTCAAATTTTCTCAAAATTTCTTTTCCCCGGAAAATCCGGTCCCTCCTCCCCATCGGAGGCGGGGCGGTTCCCGGCGTCCCGGGGGAACGGCCTCCGGCAAAAAATACCCGGCGGGGCGGCCCCATTGTGAAAAAGCTCTTGACATGGAGCGGACTCCACGTGGTATGCTGGAGACCGGACAAGGGGCGCGCCCCTCCCCTTCAAATTCCCCCACGAAAGGAGACTGCCCATGATCAAGCTTGAGGGCGTCCGCCTCCCCCCCGGCGGCGGACAGGCGGAACTCCGCACCCAGGCCGCCAGGCTCCTGCGTGTTCCGCCGGAGGCAATCCGGGACCTCCGCATCCTCCGCCGCAGCGTGGACGCCAGGGAGGATGTGGTCCTGACCTACACCCTGGCCGCCGCCGTGGAAAACGAGGCCGCCGTCCTCCGCCGCTGCCGGAACAAAAAAGCCGCCCCCCTGCGGCCGGAACCGGCCTACCGTCCCCCGGCGGCCCGGCCCCCGGCGGAGGTTCCCCCCGTCGTGGTGGGGGCGGGACCCGCGGGGCTCTTCGCCGCCCTGGCGCTGGCCCTGGCCGGACAGCGGCCCGTCCTCCTGGAGCGGGGCCGGGCCGTGGAGGCCCGCCAGGCGAACGTGGAGCGCTTCTGGTCCTCCGGGGCTCTGGACCCGGAGTCCAACGTCCAGTTTGGCGAAGGCGGGGCCGGGGCCTTCTCCGACGGGAAGCTGAACACCGGCACCAAGGACCCCCGGCACCGCTTCATCCTGGAGCGCCTGGCCGCCTGCGGCGCGCCGCCGGACATCCTCATTGACGCCAAGCCCCATGTGGGCACGGACTATCTCCATATCGTCCTCCAGAACCTCCGCCGGGAGCTGGCCGCCTTGGGGACGGACATCCGCTTTGAGACCCGGCTGGAGGACCTGCGGACGGAAAACGGGGCTCTGGCCGGCGCCGTCCTGAAAGGCCCGGAGGGGACTTACAGCCTCCCCTGCCGGAGTCTCATCCTGGCCCCCGGCCACTCCGCCAGGGACACCTTTGAGATGCTCCACCGCCGGGGCGTGCCCATGGAGGCCAAGCCCTTCGCCGTGGGACTGCGCATTGAGCACCGCCAGGCGGACTGCGACGCCGCCCAGTACCGGCGGCACGCCGGGCACCCCGGCCTCCCCGCCTCCACCTACAAGCTCTCCTGCCACCTGCCCAGCGGGCGGGGGGTGTTCTCCTTCTGCGTCTGCCCCGGCGGGGAAGTGGTGGCCGCCGCCTCGGAGGCGGAACGGGTGGTGACCAACGGCATGAGCGAATTCGCCCGGGACCGGGAGAACATCAACGGGGCCATTCTGGTAAACGTCACCCCGGAGGACTTCGGCGGGGAGTCCCCCCTGGCGGGGGTGGAGTTCCAGCGGCGGCTGGAGTCGGCGGCCTACGCCCTGGGGGGCGGCGGCTACCGGGCCCCCGCCCAGCGGGTGGAGGACTTCCTGGCCCGGCGGCCCTCGGCGGGACCGGGGCGGGTGAGGCCCAGCTACCGCCCCGGCGTCACCTGGACGGACCTGCACGCCTGCCTGCCCGCCTTCGTGTCGGAGGCCCTGGAGGAGGCCCTGCCCATCCTGGGGCGGAAGCTCCGGGGCTATGACGCCCCCGACGCCGTCCTCACCGCCGTGGAAAGCCGCAGCTCCTCCCCCGTCCGCGTCCCCAGGGGGCCGGACGGCCAGTCGGCCCTCCGGGGCCTCTACCCCTGCGGCGAGGGGGCCGGGTACGCCGGGGGCATCCTCTCCGCCGCCGCCGACGGTATGCGGGCCGCCGAGGCCCTGCTGGAAAATCTAAAATAAGGAGACGACACGCCATGAGAAACATCTGCGTCTATCAGGACTTCCTGGAGGAGGCCCACCGGGCCCAGATCCGCGAGACGGCGGAACCCCTGGGCTTCACGGCCCACTTCTTCGGCCCGGACCAATTTGAGGAGGCCAGAGCCTGCCTCCAGGACTGCGAGGTCCTCTACGCCCACGACCCGAACCTCCTCCGGACGGCCCCGGCGTCTTTGAAGTGGTACTGCTGCTCCTACGCCGGGGTGGACCTCTACTGCAAGGACCCCTCCCTTTTCGCAAACCCGGAGTGCCTGCTGACCAACTCCAACTGCTACGGCGTCACCATCGCCGAGCACGTGGTCATGGTCCTGCTGATGCTCCTGCGCCGGATGCCGGAGTATGAGGCGGTGGTCCGGGACCGGCGCTGGGACAACCAGCTTCCCATCCGGTCCATCCGGGGCGGGCGCTTCACCCTCCTGGGGGCCGGGGACATCGGGAAGAATGCAGCGGACCGCCTCCGGGCCCTGGGCGCGGCTCAGATTACCGCTCTCAGCCGCAGCGGAACCGCCCGGGGGAATACCTTTGACGAGGTCCTCCCCATCGCCCGCCTGGACGAGGTTCTCCCCCGGACCGAGGTCCTGATTATGGCCCTCCCCAGCACGGCGGAGACCTTCCATATTCTGAACCGGGAGCGCGTCGCCCTGCTGCCCCAGGGAGCCTATGTGATCAATGTGGGCCGGGGGACCGCCGTGGAGCAGGAGCCCCTGATTGAGGCCCTGAACGCCGGGCGCCTGGGGGGCGCGGCCCTGGACGTGATGGACCCCGAGCCCCTGCCGGGGGACCATCCCCTGTGGGAGGCGAAGAATCTGATTCTCACCCCCCACGTCTCGGGGAACATGACCCTGGGGTACACCCGGGACCGCAACGTGGAGCTGTTCTGCCGGGACCTCCAGAACTACGCCGCCGGAAGGCCGCTGGACGGCCTGGTGGACCGGACTCGGGGATACTGAAACAAAAAGGGCCGGGCGGAGAATTCCGTCCGGTCCTTTTTTTCGCGCCTTATTTGTTGAGGAAGTAAAGCCCCACCAGGCAGATGAAGGGCCTTTACACGCCCTGACGGGCAGGGAGGTCAACAGCCCTTTGCGGGCAGGTCCAATGCACCCCCCATTTCGTCGGAAGAAATTCCGCTCTGCTCCGTCCCCGCCTGGCGGCGAGGACTGCGCCCGCTCCATTCCTTCCTCCTCTCCCCACAAAATCTACGATTTTGCGGGGGCCCCTTTTTTGCGAAAAGAGAGAATGCGCCGTGCACGGTGGAAGAGAGAAAACGGGGGCGCGCAAGACGTGCCTCCGTTTTCTACGAATGTCTTCGGGCCGCGGCGTGGTGCGGGCGGGGGTTTTGGTGGTCGTCGAATCGACTCTCTCCTCTTTTCGCTGCCGCTGCCCTGGAGGTTGCAGGGCTGGTGCGCCTACCGCTTTCTATCGGAAGAACTGCTTGCAGGGGCGGCAATCTGCCGCCCCTGCATTCATTGTCCATTGTCAATTTTCAATTGTCAATTACTCCCCCAGCCCCTCACAGCACCATCGTCTCCCACTTATGCCCATGGAAGCGGGGGATGAAAAAGGCGATGCGCAGGAGCCAGTCGGCGAACATGGCCATCCAGATGCCCACCACGCCGAAGCCCAGGACCCGCCCCAGCAAAATGCCGAAGCCCACCCGCATGGTCCACATGGACACCGAGGAGACCACCATGGTAAACCGGGTGTCCCCCGCCGCCCGGAGGGCCTGGGGCAGGGTGAAGGACAGCGGCCAGATCAGCATGCCCACAAAGCCGTGCATCCAGATGACCTGCCGGGCCCAGGTCTCCGCCTCCGGCGAGACGTTGTACAGCCGGAGAACCATGGGCAGGGCCAGGTACACCAGCACGATGCTGATGTCCATGGCCAGATAGGCCGTTTTCAGCAGCTTCCTGGCGTACAGCCGGGCCTTGCCGTAGTCCCCCGCCCCCACGCACTGGGACACGACCGTCACAATGCCGAGGCCCAGGGCGTTCCCCGCTACGCACTGGAAGGTACACAGGGTATTGCCGATGGCGTTGGCCGCGACGGCGGCGGTGCCCAGGACGGACACCGTGGAGAGGAGCAGAATCTTGCCCAGCTGGAACATGCTGCTCTCCAGCCCGTTGGTCACGCCGAAGCGGAGGATGTTTTTCACGATGTACCGGTCGTGCCGGAGGGCCAGCCTCTCCACCTGGAGGGGCAGGCCCGGCCGCCGGAGGAGCAGTACCATGGCCGCCGCCGCGAAGATACGGGAGACCAGGGTGGGGATGGCCACGCCCTCCACTCCCATATGGAGGCCGAAAATCAAGAGGGCGTTTCCCACAGCGTTGATGATGTTCATCCCCAGGGAGACCCACATGGAGATTTTGGAGTTGCCCATGACCCGGAAGAGGGCCGCCCCGGCGCTGTAGACCGCCAGGAAGGGGGTGGAGGACTCCACAATCAGGTAATAGGTGTTGGCGTAGGCCGCCACGTCCGGCTCCACCTGGCCGAAGACCACGTTCAGCACAAAGCCCCGGGCCAGGTAGAACAGCAGGGTAATCAGCAGGGACGCCTCCGCCATGAACAGCAGAAGCTGCTCCCCGGCGTGGCCGGCTTTGTCCCGCTCCTGCCGGCCCAGGTACTGCCCGGCGATGGCCGCGCCGCCGGTGGCCAGGGCGGCGAAGGTGTTCACCAGCAGTACGTTCACTGTGTCCACCAGGGACACGGCGGAGATGGCCGCCTCTCCCACCTGGGAGACCATGACGGAGTCCAGCAGACCCACGGTGATGGCCAGCAGCTGCTCGATGACCAGGGGGATAATCAGCCGCCGGAGGTCCCGGCCGCTGAAGTCAATTTGTATTGCTTTAGGTTCCATAATGCCTCTCTTTGAGTTCGCTGTCGCAAACGTTGCCGTCGCTCCGGCCTGGTCAATTGCCAGACTCTGTAGCGCGCTAAAGTTCTTTTGCTTACTTTTACCCTCCGGGTATACGGGGCCGCTAAGCGGCCCCATATCTTTCAAGAAAAGTAAGTTATCGAAATTCTCTTGGGTTCATGTGGAAGGTGTTCCGAAAGGCCCGGAGGAAGGTGGAATATTCAGAAAAGCCCACCTGTTCCGCCGCCTTCATCACCGGCGTGCCCGCCCGGATCAGCTCCCCCGCCCGGAGGAGGCGCTTCTGGCTGACGTACTGGTGGATGGTGTAGCCGGTGACGGCCTTGAAGCGGTGCATCAGGTAGTACCGGCTCAGGTAGAACCGCCCGGCCAGGGCGCTGACCGTCAGGTCCCCGGCCAGGTTCCCGGCGATGTAGCGGAGAATCTCCTCAATCTTGGGGTCCACCCGGTAGCTGTCCGTCTCCTCCTGGGCCGTGCGGTCCCGGAGGATGTCCCGGTTCACGTCGATCAAGAGCTGCTGGCACAGGGTGTCCGCCAAGCGGGCGGACCCGAACTCCGCGGAGTGCAGGGCCTCCTCCAGCCGCTGGATGGTCCCCATGTACTGGAGGCGGCGCTCGGCGCTGCCCCGCAGAAGGTGGAAGCCCCGGCGGCGGGCGGCGTCAAAGCAGGCGTCCATGGGCTCGCCGGGGTCGCTGCGGGAGGCCAGATACTCCCGCCCCAGCCACACCACCACCCGCTCATAGGGTTCCGAGGGGTCGATGATGGGCCGGTGAATCAGGTTGTGCTGAACCAGCAGAATGTCCCAGGGCTGGAGGAAGTAGGTGACGCCCTCCACCAGATAGGCCACCTTGCCCCCCAGGAGGAGAATCAGCTTGTCGAACTCGTGGTAGTGGTACTCCACCCTCTGGGCCCGGCTGTCCTTGAGGTGGAAGAGGCGGAAGTCCTCGTTGAGATAGCCCCGCTTTTTGGCGTTTCCGGCGTGCTCTCCGGCGGTCATGGCGTTCCCTCCTCTCCCCGTTCGCGTTCTCTATCCTAGCGCACTTTTCGCCCTCCCGCAACCCGAATAACCAACAAACCTGTTAAAAAATTTCCCGCATCTTTGGCGGAAGCGGCAAAAACCCGGGCCCCGGCGGCGAAAAATTTGGGCACACGGGTTTCTTGAAATTTGCTATAGTAATAGATAGGATAGACGGGCATAGGAATTGGACGAATCCCCCCACACTGTACACACTGTATGAGGTGAATGTATGAACGCTTACGTAGTCGCAGACCAGCGCTGGGCTTTTGGCCGGAACGGCGGACTGCTCTTCTCCCTGCCCACGGACCTGGAGCACTTTCACGCCCTGACCCGGAACGGCACCGTCATCATGGGGCCGGAACGGCTGGTGTTCTTCACCGGCGGGGCCCCCCTGCCCCAGAGACGGAACATCATCGTCTCCAGGGACCTCTCCGCCCTGCCCGAGGGGGCCGAGGGCGTCACCTCCCCGGAGAAGGCCCTGCTTCTTGCCGGCGGACCGGAGTCGGAGAACCTCTGGATCATCGGCGGGGGCAGCATCTACGCCGCCCTGCTCTCCCGCTGCCACCGGGTGTACCTCACTCGGGTGGAGACCCGGGTGGAGGAGTCCGACACCTTCTTCCCCAACCTGGATAAGCTGCCCAACTGGGAGATGGACTCCGCCGGGGAACTGATTGAGGAGAACGGCCTCAAGTTCCGCTTTCTGGAGTATGTCAACACCAAGCCCGCCTGCTGAGGGATGAGGCCGTGGAGGCCATCCTCAGCGGCCGGGTTTACGAGCAAATCAAGGACGAGAAGGCCGCCTGACTGGTGGAGCTGGCGAAGGAAATCAAGGGATAACGGGACTTTGGGGCCTCCCCAAAGTCCCTTGTTTTTCCACCCCGGCGGCGGTATAATAGCAAGGAGAACACCGGAGAGGAGGGGAACCCCCGTGGCAGACCTGAAAACCGACGTGCGCTATGTCAAGGGCATTGGCGAGCAGCGGGCCAAGGCCCTGGCAAAGCTGGGCATTCACACCCTCCGGGACCTGATTTCCTGGTTCCCCCGGCGCTATGAGGACCGGACTGAGACCCGGCGCATCGCGGACCTGATTCCCGGCGAGACCGCCTGCGCCGCCGCCATGGTAGCGGCGGCCCCCACGGTGACTCACGTCCGCAAGGGCCTGGACCTGGTGAAGCTCCGGGCGGTGGACGAGACCGGGGCCCTGGACGTGACCTTTTTCAACCAGTCCTGGCTGAAAAACAGCCTCCGGGCTGGGGAGACCTACGTCTTCTGCGGCAAGGCCGAGGGTTCCCTCTTCCGCCGCCGGATGACGAACCCGGTGGTGGAGCCCGAGGGCCGGCGGGAGGCCACGGGGCGCATCGTCCCCGTCTACCCCCTCACCGCCGGGGTCAGCCAGCTGATTCTCTCCCGGTCCGTCCGGCAGGGGCTGGACGCCTGCGCGGACATCCTGCCCGACGCGCTGCCGGACGAGATACGGATGGAGCACCAGCTCTGCCGGGTGGGCTACGCCTACGAGAACATCCACTTCCCCGAAAACGCCGAGGCCCTGGACCTGGCCCGGCGGCGGCTGGCCTTTGAGGAGCTGTTTCTCTTCACCCTGGGCCTCCGGCGGCTGCGGCAGCGGCGGGAGACCGTGGAGGTAGACCCCTTCCGCCCCGTGGACATGGGGGTCTTTTACCAGGCCCTGCCCTTCTCCCTGACGGAGGCCCAGCGCCGCTGTATTGACGAGGCCCTGGGGGACATGGTTTCCGGGCGGCCCATGAACCGTCTGTGCCAGGGGGACGTGGGCAGCGGCAAGACCATGGTGGCCGCCGCCTGCGCCTACTTCTGCGTGAAAAACGGCCGCCAGGCGGCCCTGATGGCCCCCACGGAAATCCTGGCCCGGCAGCACTACGAGGGCCTCAGGCCCCTGCTGGAGCCCCTGGGGGTCCGGTGCGCCCTGCTCACCGGGTCCAGCACCGCAAAAGAGAAAAAGGCCCTGGCCGCTGGCCTGGCGGCGGGGGAGATCGACTTTATGGTGGGCACCCACGCCCTGATTACCGGCGGGCTGGAGTACCGCTCCCTGGGCCTGGTGGTGACGGACGAGCAGCACCGCTTCGGCGTGGGCCAGCGGGCGGCCCTGGCGGGCAAGGGGGACCACCCCCACACCCTGGTTATGTCGGCGACCCCCATCCCCCGGACCCTGGCCCTGATTCTCTACGGGGACCTGGACGTGTCCGTCATCGACCAGCTGCCCCCCGGACGGCGGCCCGTCCAGACCTCCCTGGTGGACAGCAGCTACCACCCCCGCATCTACAACTTCCTCCGCAAGCTGGTGGGAGAGGGGCGGCAGGTCTACATCGTCTGCCCCGCCGTCAGCGAGAGCGAGGACGGGGACGACCGGAAAGCCGTGACGGAGTATGCCGCCCAGCTCCAGCGGGAGGTCTTCCCGGACCTCCGGGTGGCCTATGTCCACGGCAAGATGAAGCCCAAGGAGAAGGACGCGGTGATGTCCGCCTTCGCCGCCCGGGAGACGGACATTCTGGTGTCCACCACGGTCATCGAGGTGGGGGTGGACGTGCCCAACGCCGCCGTCATGGTGGTGGAGAACGCGGAGCGCTTCGGCCTCAGCCAGCTGCACCAGCTTCGGGGCCGGGTGGGCCGGGGGGCCTGGCAGTCCTACTGCGTCCTGGTCTCCGACAACCGGAACGAGGAGACCCGGCAGCGGCTGCGGGTCATGGTGAAGACCGCCGACGGCTTCAAAATCGCCGAGGAGGACCTGCGCCTCCGGGGGCCGGGGGACTTCTTCGGCCAGCGGCAGCACGGCCTGCCGGGCCTCCGGGTGGCGGACATCGGCTGCGGCACCCAGCTCCTGCGGGAGGCCCAGGGGGCGGCGGAGGCCCTGCTGGAGCGGGACCCGGAGTTAAGGACCTGCCCCGCCACGGCGGAACGGATGGCGGAGTTGTTTGCTGAGGCGAAGGATACGCTGAACTGAAAAATCAAGCGCCTGGGGACTCCCCCAGGCGCTTGTCCGTTTATTCGTCTCCGAAACTCTCCTCGGGCGGCTCCTCCGGCGCGCCGCCGCCCATCTTGATCTCCTGCCACTTCTCCTTGGTAATCAGCAGCTGCCGGGGCTTGGACCCCTCGAAGGGCCCCACGTAGCCCCGCTCCTCCAGCTGGTCCACCAGCCGGGCGGCACGGGAGTAGCCCAGCTTCAAGCGCCGCTGGAGCATGGACGTGGACGCCTGCCCCGTCTCCAGGATGACCTCCACGGCGGCGGGGAGGAGCTCGTCCTCCTCGCTCTCCTGGGGATCGGGAGAGGCGGGCTTGCCCCCCTTGCTTCCCTTCTCCTGGACGGATTCCTCGATTTTGGCAATCACGTCGTCGTCGTACTGGGCCTCGCCCGTCTGCTTGACGAAGGACACCACCCGGTCGATCTCCTCCGGGGTGATGAAGCAGCCCTGGACGCGGGTGGGCTTTCCGGCCCCCAGGGGGGCGTAGAGCATGTCGCCCCGGCCCACCAGCTTTTCCGCGCCGCCGTTGTCCAGGATGATGCGGGATTCCATGGAGGACGCCACGGCGAAGGCGATGCGGCTGGGGATATTGGCCTTCATGAGGCCGGTGATCACGTCGGCGGAGGGCCGCTGGGTGGCAATCACTAAGTGCATCCCGGCGGCGCGGCCCATCTGGGCCACCCGGCAGATGGACTCCTCCACCTCCTTGGCCGCCACCAGCATCAAATCCGCCAGCTCGTCGATGACCACCACCACGCTGGGCAGGGGTTCCAGGTCCTCCTTGGTCTTCGCCAGGCGGTTGAACTCCTCCAGCTTTTTCACCCCGTGCTCGGAGAAGGTCTTGTAGCGCTTCATCATCTCGAATACCGCCCACTGAAGGGCCCCGGCGGCCTTCTTGGGGTCCGTCACCACGGGGATCAGCAGGTGGGGAATGCCGTTGTAGGGGGCCAGCTCCACCATCTTGGGGTCCACCATGATGAAGCGCACGTCCTCCGGCGTGGACTTGTAGAGGAGGCTGATAATCAGGGAGTTGGTACACACGGACTTGCCCGAACCCGTGGTGCCCGCGATGAGCACGTGGGGCAGGGTCCCGATGTCCCCGATGACGTTCCGCCCGCCGATGTCCCGGCCCAGGGCGAAGGCCACGTTGGACTTGTGCCCGGCGAACTCCCGGGACTCAATCACGTCCCGGATCAGCACCGGCGTCACCTGCTTGTTGGGCACCTCGACGCCCACCACGGAAATCTTGTCCGGTATGGGGGCGATGCGCACCCCCGTGGCCCCCAGGGCCAGGGCGATGTCGTCCGCCAGGTTGGTGATTTTGGAGAGCTTCACCCCCTGCTCCAGGACGAACTCGTACCGGGTGACGGCGGGGCCGTGAATCACGTCGCCGGGGGCGGCGTCCACGCCGAAGCTGGTGAGGGTCTCCGCCAGGCGGCGGGAGTTGTTCCTGAGCTCGGCCCCGGCCTCCACGTGGTTCTCCCCCGCGCTCATTTTCAGCAGGTCCACCGGGGGATAGAGGTAGGACCCGTCCTCCGAGGCCAGCTTTTCCTCGATTTCCGCAGCCACGGCGGCGGTCTGAGCCGCCACCTCCCTGGCCGTCTCGGCCTTGCCGCTGCGGGTGAAGGTCTCCGCCGTGGGTTTCTCCGGCTGAGGGGGTTCCGCCTCCCGGACGGGCTCGGGCTCGGGGACGGGGGGGACCGGCTCCTCCCGGAGGGGCTCCAGGGGAACCGGTTCCGGCCCGGAGGGCACCTCCGGCGGTGCGGGCTCCGGCACCGGCACGGGGGGCGGCGTGGGAATGGCCGCCTTGGGCTTTTCGGCGGGTTCCGGCGGCGGGGCGGGAACGGGGTCCGCCTCCGTCTGGGCCCGGAGGACCTGGTCCGGCGTGGGCTGGGCGTCGGCCTTGTGGCGGAAGAAGCCGGTGAACTTCCCGGACCGTTCCGGCCTCACGGGGCGCTCCTCGCCGTCCAGGGGGATGTCAATCTGAGGCTTGGCCGCCCCGGCGGCAGACCGGCGGCGGGGCGGTTCCGGGGGAACCGGGCGGGGGGCGGGCTCCGGGGGCTCCTCATACCGGGGCCGGGCCCGCTGCCACTGGGCCAGGGAGGCCAGAGTCAGCCGCAGGGAGAGGAACAGCAGGGCGGCGAACAGGGCCGCGAACAAAATGGTGGAGGCCAGGGGGGAAAACACGGCGGCGCACCCGTTGGCCAGCACGCCGGACACGGCCCCGCCGGATTTCAATGCCACGCCGTCGGCCCAGATGATCCCCAGCATCTTGAAGAAGGAGGGCTCGTAGGTCTCCTTGCAGAAGGCCAGGTGGGCCAGGGCCCCCAGGAACAGGGGCAGCAGCAGGGCGCATGTGGTCCGCAGCTGGACGGGCCGCCCCCGGTGGAAGACCAGAATCAGCCCCGCCAGCAGAAGCGAGGGCCCCGCCAGCCAATAGCCCCAGCCGAACAGGCCCCTGAGGAGCTTCGCGAAGAAGTCCAGGAACAGGGCGTTGACACCGAAATAGCTGACGAAGACAAACAGGGCCAGCACCAGCAGCGCGCCGCCCGCCACCTCCCGGCGGACGGGCTGTTTCTGGGGTGCCTTCTTGGCGGACCGGGACCCGCCGGACCGGCCGCCCACGCGGCCGGACGTGGATTTCTTTTGTGATGTGGACGCCACGGTATGTACCTCCGAGTGTCAGGAATTTGTCACTTCTGCGTGAAGATCAGGGCCAGGGTGACGACGCCCGCCAGCCAGCAGTAATAGGCGAAAAAGCCGAACTTCCCCTTGTCCGCCACCAGCTTGATGAGCCGGATACAGAGGTAGCCCACCCCGGCGGAGACCGCCACGCCCACCAGGTACACGGGCACCTCCTCCCAGAGGATACTGGCCTCCAGGGCGTCCTTGAGGCTCAGGATATTGGCCCCCAGGATGGCGGGGATGGACATGAGGAAGGAGTACCGCACGGCGAACCTCCGGTCAAAGCCCACGAAGCACCCGGCGGTGATGGTGGTGCCGGACCGGGAAATGCCGGGGCAGGTGGCCAGGGCCTGGCCCACACCCACCATCAGGGCGTCCAGCATGGCGGCGGACTTCTCCGTCTTCCGCCCCCTGGGCACATGGTCGCTGGCGAAGAGGAGACAGCCTGTGGCAAGCAAAGCGAAGGCCACGAAGTACATGTTGTCCCCCAGGGCCTCAATGGCGTCCTTCACGGGCAGCACGGCGAAGAGGGGCAGGGTGCCCGCGATGATCAGCAGAATCATCCGCCGGGCGGGGGGCGCGGGGGTGGGGGTGGTTCCGTGGACAATGTCGCCGACGCCGCAGAAGAACTCCAGCACCATGTCCCGGATGTCCTCCCAGTAGGCGATGAAGACGGCGAACAGGGTGCCCAGGTGGAGGAGCACGTCGAAAAAGGCGGGGACCTCCGACGCGCCGGAGATGTTCAGCAGGTGCTCGGCAATGGCCAGATGGCCGGAACTGGACACCGGCAGAAACTCTGTCACCCCCTGGACGGCGCCCAGGAGGATGGAGGAAAACAGGGTCAAGGGATTCACACTCCTAACTTGGGGATTTTCACGTAAGACACAGTATACCACGGACGGGCTGTAAATTCCAGTCATATTTCCAGAAGACAAAAAAGACGGAAAAAGGCGGAAAAAAGCGGAGGCCGGGACTTTTCCCGGCCTCCGTTTGAGATTACGCTTACAGCAGATACGTGTACTTGTTCAGCACCGTGAGGATGAACACCTCAATGCCGGCGGGCAGGCCGTTCCCGGCGTTCAAATCCGCCTCGAAGACCTTCCCGTCCAGCCGGACCAGGACCCTGCTCCCCCCCAGGGGCAGGAAGCCCTGGTTGCTCACGCTCTCGTCGAAGCCCTCCCGGGTCTTGAACAGGGTGAACTTGTCCCGGTAGGGGGCGGAGTCGTAGGGGCAGAAAATGGCGCAGTTGCCGCACTCGTTGCACATCCGGTCCACATGGAGAATCTCGTGCCGCCCGTCGGGCATTTCAATGACCACGTTGGCCCGGTTGGGGCACACGTCGGCGCAGACCTGGCACACCACGTTGCAGGTGAGGCACCGGTCCCCCTCGCACTTGGCGGACTCGCAGAGAATGCCCTTCTTGGCGATGGCGTCCGCCCGGCTGGCCACGGCCTTGGCGGGGATTTCAAACTTGTAGGCTTCCCCGATGACGGCGTTGGCAAACCCCTGGGCGTCGGCGATGCCCTCCACCACCGTGGCGGGGCCCCGCATGGCGTCGCCTCCGGCGTAGACGCCCTCCACGTTGGTCTTGAAGTCCGGCAGGCCCTTGGAGTCCACTTCGATGCCGTTGGCCGTGAAGAGCTCGCTCTCCACCTTCTCGCCCACGGCGGAGACCACGGTGTCGCACGCGATTTCCACGAACTCCCCGGTGGGTTCCGGCTTCCGGCGGCCCTTCTCGTCGGGCTCGCCCAGGCGCATCTTCTCGCACCGCAGCTTGCCGTCCTTCTGCTCCACCGGGGCCACCAGCTCCAGGAAGTTCACGCCGTCGGCGATGGCCAGCTCCAGCTCCTCCGCGTCGGCGGGCATGTACTTCTTGGTCCGGCGGTACACGAGGGTGCTGGTCTCTGCCCCGGCCCGGAGGGCCGCCCGGGCGGCGTCCATGGCGGTGTTGCCGCCGCCCACCACGGCCACGTGGCCCAGGGAGACTTCCTTCCCGGCCTTGAGGTCCTTCAGCCAGCCGATGACGGGCACCACGTTGCCGGGGATATCCAGCCGCCCGGCCTTCCACGCGCCCACGGCGAAGAAGATATGGGTGTACCCCTGCGCTTTCAGCTCGGCGACGGAGGGGGCGGGGGTGTTCAGCTTGATCTCCGCGCCCATCTTGGCGACCAGGGCCGCGTCCTTGTCGATGGCCTCGTCGGAAATGCGGAAGCCGGGGATCACCTGCCGGACAATGCCGCCCAGCTTATCGGCCTTCTCGAAGATGGTGACGGGGATGCCCGCCCGGCCCACGAAGTAGGCCGCTGCCATGCCCGCGGGGCCGCCGCCGATGACAGCCGCCTTTTTGCCGTCCGCCGCCGGGGCCGGGGCCTTGATTTTGGACAGGTACCCGTCATAGCCCCGTTCCGCCGCCACCAGCTTGGTGGCCCGGATCTGGACGGAATCATCGTAATAGGTCCGGGTACACTTGGTCTGGCAGCGGTGGGCGCAGATGGTGCCCGTGATGAAGGGCAGGGGGTTCTTCTCGCAGATGAGCCGCAGGGCGGAGGCGTACTCGCCCTTCCGGCACAGCTCGATGTACTCCGGGATGTCCTGTCCAATGGGGCAGCCGCCCTTGCAGGGGGCGGTGAAGCAGTCCATCAGGGGCACTTTCTCTCTGAGCTTACGGCTGGGCAGGGGCTTCACGGCCTTGACGTGGTACTTATCGGACCGGGCCGCCAGGGCCAGGGCCTCGATGCCCGCCACGTCCACGCCGGTGAAGGGCTGGAACTCCAGGGCGTCCAGCTTGTCGCCGATCTGGACGAAGCGCTGGTAGCCGCCGGGCTTGAGCTCCGTGGTGGCCATGGTGATGGGCCAGATGCCCAGGGCGAAGAGCTTGTCGATGTTCAGGGCGTCGGCGCCTCCGGCGTAGCTGATGCGCATGCGGCCGCCGAACTCCTTGGAAATCCGGGCCGCCATGGTGGTGGTCAGGGGGAAGAGGGACTTGCCCGCCATGTACATCTCCTCGCTGGGCAGTTCTCCGCCCTTCACGTCCACGGGGAAGGTGTTGGAGAGCTTGAGGCCGAACTCCACGCCGGTCTTGTCCGCCAGGGCCTGGAGGCGGCGGAACATGGGCGCCGCGTCTGCGTACTGGAGGTCCTCGTTAAAGTGGTGGTCGTCGAAGGCGATGTAGTCGTAGCCCATGCCGTCCAGGATGGACCGGGCGGTCTCGTAGCCCAGAATGGTGGGGTTGCACTTGACGAAGGTGTGGAGGTGTTTCTTCTCAATCAGGTAGCTGGCGATGCGCTCAATCTCGTCCGGCGGGCAGCCGTGGAGGGTGGAGAGGGTGACGCTGCCGGAGACATGGGGCGTGATGGCGTCGATGAAGGCGCTTTCGGCGGGGAAGAACTCCTTGAGGACCCGGATGCACTCCTGGAAGATGGGGGTCTTGGAGGCGTCCACCATCTCGGTGAGGAATTTGTCCACCTTCTCCCCCTGGATGCCCTCCAGGTCGTAGCCCACGGACATGTTGAAGACAAAGGCGCCGGGGTCGCCCAGGCCGTAGACCTTGGCCATGATTTTACAGGCGCACCAGGCTTTTACATACTCCTCAAAGGCCTGCTGGACGTACAGCTCCGTGGACCACTCGCAGTTGTAGCACTCATCCTCCGCCAAAATGCAGGGCCGGCTGATGCAGGCGGCCAAATCCGCGCCGTCCATCTTCTGGACGGTTTTCAGCTCGAAGAACCGGGCTCCGGCGAAATAGCCGGCAATGATGTTCTGGGCCAATTGGGTATTGGGTCCGGCGGCGGGACCGAAGGGGGTCTCGATTTTCTCGCCGAAGATGGGCAGGGTCTTGACGCCCGCCTTGTAGGGCTTGTGGACGCCGAAGACGGTGCCGTCCGCCTGGTACTCGGCGGTGATCCAGGTCATTAATTCCCGGAAGGGAATGGGGGTCATAAGTTCGGACATTTTTTATTTCCTCCTGTATATTTCAAATCAATACTCGCAGTGATTGAGCTGGCCCCAGAGCTTCTTGGAGACCTGGAGAATTTCGGCGTTGACGGCCTCCTCGTCGATCTCCGTGAGAACCCGGTCGCGCATCAGAATTTTCCCGTTGACCATGGTGGTCTGGCACTGGCGGCCCGTCATGCCGAAGAGCATGTGCCCGTCGATGTTGGCGTCGGAAAACGGCGTGAAGGGCTTGTAGTCCATGACGATCACGTCCGCCGCCGCCCCGGCTTTCAGCACACCCGTCTCCGGGAATCCGGCCCGCTGGGCCATCTTGGCGTTGTTCTTGAAGAGCATGTCCGTCACCTCGCACCAGCCCACGCCGGGGAGACAGGCGTTGTGCCGCTGGATGGTCAGGGCCACCTTAATGCTCTCCAGCATGTCGTTGGTATAGGCGTCGGTGCCCAGGCCCACCAGGATGCCCTTTTTGTAGAGCTGGAGCACCGGGGAGCAGCCCACGGCGTTGCCCATGTTGCTTTCCGGGTTGTTGACGCACATGGTATCCGTTTCTTTGATGATGTCCATTTCCGCCGTGTTCACGTGGATGCAGTGGCCCAGGATGGTCTTGGGGCCCAGGATGCCGTGGTCCTGCAAGCGCTGGACCGGGCGGCGTCCGTAGTTTTGGAGGCTGTCGTACACGTCGTTCATGCCCTCGGAGACATGGATGTGGTAGCCCACCCGTCCCCCGTTGGCGGCGGCCATCCGGTCGAAGGTCTTGTCGGAAATCGTAAACAGGGCGTGGCCGCCGAACATGGGCTTGAGCATGTCCGAGGGGTGGCTCTCGCAGTAGTCGATGAAATCCTTGTTCTCCTGAACGGACTGGAGGGACTTCTCCTCCCCGTCCCGGTCGCTGACCTCATAGCACAGGCAGGCCCGCATACCCATGGACTCCGTGACCTTGGCGATTTCCATCAGGGAGCCGGGGATCTCGCAGAAGGAGGCGTGGTGGTCGAAGATGGTGGTGACGCCCTGCTTGATGGAGTCGATGACCAGAGCCTGGGCGCTGGCCTTCGTGGCCGCCAGGTCCAGGTGGCGGTCGATGTACCACCACTGGCCGTCCAGCACCTCGTAGAAGTTGGTGGGGGCGTAGCCCTTGATGGACAGGCCCCTGGCCAGGGCCGAGTAGATATGCGTGTGGGCGTTGATGAGCCCCGGCATGATGACTCCGCCCCGGGCGTCCACAAATTCCGCCTGGGGATATTTCGCTTTCAGGGCGGCGGTCTCGCCGACCTCCACGATCTTCCCTCCGTCCGTGACCACGCCGCCGTCGGGCAGGCAGCCCGCGCCGTCCGGGTCCCGGGTGATGAGCTTTCCGTTTGCCAGCAAGATCATAGTAGAACTCCTCCTTTGAATTGACGCTGGTGAATTGACACAGGGTAAAAATGGGCAAAAAAGAAAGGCGCCCCAAATCCACTCGGACTTGAAACACCTGTCGGCCCGCACGGAGAGACAGGTGCAGGCCCGTGCGCGCGGCACTCCGTTGCAGCCATCTTTCCTTGCTTATTGAATTTCATTGTACCGGAAAGTCCGCAGAAACGCAAGCCCCCAAACAGAGAACTTCCCCGCCGCTTTTTAGACAAAACGCCGGAAACTTCCAGTCTGCCCGGGGGCCCCTTCGCCGGCCGCGGTCACCGGCCGCGGTCACTCCGGCCGGCCCTCCACATAGGAGCAGATTCTCGCGAAGGTCTCCTCGCTCAGGTCGTGTTCCACCTTACAGGCGTCCGCGGCGGCCTGGTCCGGGGAGACGCCCATCAGCTCGAAGAGCTTGGTGATGGTCTTGTGCCTCCGGTAGATGCGGCTGGCGATTTCCAGCCCGCTGCCGGTCAGGGAGATGTTCCCGTCTCCGGCCATGGTGATATAGCCGCTTTCCCGCAGCTTTTTCATAGCGATGCTGACACTGGGCTTGGAATACCCCAGCTTGTTCACCACATCGATGGACCGAACCTGACCGGCCTGCTCTTGAATAATGAGGATGGACTCCAAATAATCCTCCGCCGACTCGTGTATGACCAAGGCAATGCGCCTCCCTTCTGCTTAATTTTACCATGATAACAAAGATTTCCAAAAAACACAAGTTGTTTTTATCACATCACCCAACAAATTTTTGAAAAAATTTCCTTTTTCCTCCAGCCGCAACAGTCAAGCCGGGAACCAGCGATTCCTAGGAGTATAAGATGTTCCGGGCAGCCGCCCCACTGGGCGGCACGCCAAATTACAGCACAACCTGCGCCATGGGCCGCCGGGGGCGGGGGTGGTACTCGCCCCGCCCGTCAGGGCCGGAAAACGCCTCCCCCTTACGGGGGAGAAAACCCCTCCGCCCTTGCACAGGCCGCTTCTTTCCTGTATAATGTGTTCCAAACACAAACATAGGAGGAACCTCTATGATCCAAAACCTCGTGTTCGACATGGGCAACGTCCTCATCCACTGGCAGCCCCCGCTCTTCCTGGAGCGGGAGGGCCTCCCGGAGGAGGACCGCCCGCTCATTTTAAAGGAAGTCTTCGGCTCCGTGGAGTGGATTCAGCTGGACCGGGGGTCCATTCCCCCCGAGGAGGGAACCGCCGCCATGTGCCGCCGCCTGCCGGAACGCCTCCGGGACGCGGCCAGGGATTTGACCTGGAACTGGTGGAGGCGGAACCTCCTGCCCGTGGAGGGCATGGCGGACCTGGTCCGGGAACTGAAGGGCCTGGGCTATGGAATCTACCTGCTGTCCAACGCCAAGGCGGACCTGCCCCAATACTTCGGCCTGATTCCCGGCAGCGAGTGCTTCGACGGCCGGGTGGTCTCCGCCGACTGGAAGCTCCTCAAGCCCCAGCCGGAAATCTACTGGACTCTGTTCCGGGAGTACGGCCTGAAACCCGAGGAGTGCTTCTTTATCGACGACCTGAACATCAACATCGAGGGGGCCTGGCACGTGGGCATGGGAGGAACCATCTTCGACGGCAGCCTCCCCCGCCTCCGCCGGGACCTGAACGCCGCCGGGGTGCCCTGCGCCGCCCCGCCGGAGGAGGTAAGCCTATGAAAGCGGACCTCCACACCCACAGCACCGCCTCCGACGGCCAGTACGCCCCGGCGGAGGTGGTCCGGCGGGCCGGGGACCTGGGCATTCAGGCGCTGGCCCTCACGGACCACGACAGCCTGGACGGCCTGGAGGAGGCTCAGGCCGCCGGGAAGGCCCTGGGGGTCTCCGTCCTCCGGGGGATCGAGCTGGGGGCCAGGGAGCGCCGGAGTTTTCACATCCTGGGCTACGGCTTCTCCGCCGCCGCCCCGGAGCTGCGGGACCTCTGCGCCTGGATGAAGCGGGGCCGGGACGAGCGGAAATTCCGCATCGCGGACTACCTCCGGGAGAAGGGCGTCCCCGTGACGGCGGAGGAGGCGGAGGAAATCGCCGGGGGCAATGTCATCGGGCGGCCCCACTTCGCCCAGGCCATGGTCCGCCGGGGCTATGTGCAGAGCGTCCAGGAGGCTTTCGAGCGCTATCTGGACACGCCGGACTACGCCCGCATTGAGCGCCCCAAGCCCGCCGCCCGGGCCTGCGTGGAGACCATCCGCGCCGCCGGGGGCCGGGCCGCCCTGGCCCATCCCTATCAGCTGAAACTGGAGGACGGGGACCTGGACGCCCTGGTGGGAGAGCTGGCCGGGTACGGGCTGGACGCCATCGAGTGCTTTTACCCCCGGCACACGCCGGAACAGACGGTCTTTTACCTGCGCCTGGCGGAGAAGTACCGCCTCCGCGTCACCGGCGGCAGCGACTTCCACGGGGAGAAGGTCAAGCCGGACATCCGCCTGACGGCCTGGGACCTGGACCCGGCCTGGCTGCTGGAGGTCCAGCGGGAGAACGGGGAATGAAAAAGAGGAGGGTCGACCCCCTCCTCTTTCGTTTTATTCATCCTCCCTGGGCCCCAGGACCACCGCCGCCACGCCGCAGAGAATGCCCCCCACAGCGAAGACCCACCAGGCCGTCCGCCACAGGTCCAGCGCCAGGCCGAGCCCTACATAAACCGCCGCGGCCAACAGCATGATGACGGCGCAGACGGTGCCCGCCAGCGCCCGTTTTCGTCTGCTCTCGGGAGAGGGATTGTTCTCCCGGTTGTATTTGGCCACGTCGTATTTATCGTGCTGGATGCCGCCGTAGATGAAGGACCACACCGCCCCGGCGATGATCAGCAGGAAAAAGACCATGCTGTAGGACTCGTAGGGCTCCTCCTCCGGCACAGCGGAGAAGAACAGCAGAAGCAGGACTGCGGCAAACAGAATGGCCCCCACGCCTCCGGCGATATACCAGATGAATTTCCGCTGGAAGTCCTCCTTCTGCTCCTGGGTGTAGAAGTCGGCGACGGCGGGGTTTCTCTTGCAGAAATTCTCATGCTCGATGCCGGAGACCACCAGGACCACCACGCACACCGTGACCACCAGCAGCAGGACCGCCCCCGCCAGGGCCTCCGGCGCGCCCAGGGTCTCCAGCAGGCCGCTGACGCCCACGGCGGCGATGATGGCCGCCACGGACAGGGAGATCCGCCAGGCGAAGCGGGTCATAAAGGCGTCGTACTTCGCCGTGTCGGCCACCCGGCTGCCCTCCACGCTGCCCCGGAGGAGCAGGTCCAGGTTCACGTCGTAGAGGTCGCAGATTTTCAGCAAGGTGTCCATCTCGGGAAAGCTCTGTCCGCCCTCCCACTTGCTGACGGACTGGCGGGACACGTCCAGCTGCTCGGCCAGCTGCTCCTGGGTCACTCCGGCCTGGGCCCGGAGGAATTGCAGGTTTTCGGAAAACGACATAGGGGAAACCTCCTTGAATTTGGTGCCCCTATTCTGCCTGAGCGGGGCCCGCAATGCCAGGGATTTTGCGTTGCGTTTGGGGAAACCCATGTAAACTTCCGGTTGCGCCTCCCTATTTTACCAGCTTTTCCGGGCAAATGGAAGGTCCCCGGTTGCGCTCCCGCCGGAAAGCCGCTATAATGGAGGCATCAAAAAACGACACGCGGGAGGTGCGGCTCATGAAGCTGGCGACGGCGGCCCAGATGCGGGAACTGGACAGAAGGGCCATTGAGGAGCGAAACATCCCCTCCATCGACCTGATGGAGCGGGCGGCGGCGGAGGTGGCCCAGGCGGCCCTGGACGCCCTGCCGGACCGGCCGGGGAAGTGCCGGGCGGCGGTGTTCTGCGGCGCGGGGAACAACGGCGGGGACGGCATCGGGGCCGCCCGGCTCCTGTTCCTGATGGGGCTCAAGGTCCGGGTCTTCCTGGTGGGGGACTACGACCGCCTGACCCCCGACGCCATGGAGGAGACGGGCCGCCTCAGCGAGTGCGGCACGGAGCTGGAGGTCTTCGACCCGGCGGACAGGGCCCAGGCCGCCTGGGCGAAGAGCTGCCAGGTGATCATTGACGCCGTGTTCGGCGTGGGCCTCAGCCGGGACATCGCGCCGGAGAGCAAATTCGCCGCCGCCGTGGACCTCATCAACGCCTGCCAGGGAACCGTTGTTTCCGCCGACATCGCCAGCGGCGTGGAGACGGACACGGGGCGGGTCCTGGGCCGGGCCGTGCGGGCGGACCGGACCGTCACCTTCTCCCTGAAAAAAATCGGCCAGGCCGTGGGGGACGGGTTCCTCCTCTCCGGGGACGTGTCCGTCCGGGACATCGGCATCCCCGCCGACCTGGCGCGGGAGACGGTCTGCCCCGTCCAGACGGTGGAGGCGGACTTTGCCGCCGCCGCCCTGCCGCCCCGGAAACCAGACGGCCACAAGGGGGACTTCGGCAAGGTCCTGGTGGTGGGCGGCTCTGTGGGCTACACCGGCGCGCCGTATCTCACGGCCTCGGCGGCAGTGCGGTCCGGCTGCGGGCTGGTGTACCTGGGGGTGCCGGACAGCATCTGGCAGGTGGAGGCGTCCAAGTGCGTCACGGCCATGCCCTTCCCCCTGGCCGGCGGCGGGGACGAGCTCCTGGGCCGGAGAGCCAGGCTCTGCCGGGCCTTTTCCTCCGTCATGGACACGATGAGACGCTGCGAGGTCCTGGCCATCGGCCCCGGCCTGGGCCGGGACCGGGACACGGCGGTCCTGGTCCGGGAGATCCTGCTGAGCACGGAAAAGCCCGTGGTGCTGGACGCCGACGGAATAAACGCGCTGGAGGGACATATAGATAGTCTGGACAGCCGCCGGGGACGGGTCACCATCCTGACCCCCCACGACGGGGAGTTCGCCCGCGTCGGCGGGGACCTGTCCCAGGGGGGCCGGGCGGGCGCGGCCCGGGCTTTCGCCCAGGAACACGGCTGTGTCCTGGTATTGAAGGGACACCGCACCGTCACCGCCGGGCCGGAGGGCAACGCCCTGGTGAACACCACCGGGAACTCCGGCCTTGCCAAGGGGGGCAGCGGCGACGTGCTGACGGGGCTCATCGCCTCCCTGCTGGCCCAGGGGGCCAGCCCGGTGATGGCGGCGGCGGGGGCCGTCTGGGTCCACGGCCGGGCCGGGGACCTGGCGGCGGAGGCGCTGACGGAATACTGTATGACGCCGGAGGACGTGATCGCCGCCTTTCCCAGGGTGTTTTCAGAGCTGCAAGGAAATTGAACATAGAGGAGGTTTTCCGGTGCGCCTTTGGAAGTGCGTACCAATGATGACCCTGCTTTTGCTGCTGGCCGCCTGCGGAGGCGGCGGCGGAGACGGGGAGACGGAGGCGGCGGACCTGCGGGACCGCTATCACGACATGACGGGCTGTACCATGGAGGCCGTGGTCTCCTGTGACCAGGAGGGCCTGGCCTGGGAGGCGGAACTGCGCTGTGACTACGTCCCCGGCGGGGAGAGTGCGGTGGAGGTTCTGTCCCCCGAGACCATCGCCGGGGTGAAGGCCCTGCTGAACGACACGGACTGGCGGCTGGAGTACCAGGGGGAGAGCCTCAACGCCGGGACCCTCAGCGGCGAGGAAATCAGCCCCGCCGCCTGCCTGCCCCGGCTGATGAGCGCTCTCCGGGACGGCTGGCTGCTGGAGGAGAATGAGGAGACGTGGAACGGCGTGCCCTGCCTGCGCCTCACCGTGGACCAGACGGGGGTGAAGGACGGAAAGATCCTCTCCACCCTCTGGCTGAACCTGGCGGACGGGACCCCGGTCCGGGGGGAAATCGCCGTGGACGGGGAAATCATTCTGACGGCGGACTTTACGAGCTTCGCTTTTTATGATACAATGGCCGGAGATACGGCGTCCGAATCCGGTACGGACTGAACCGGGCGCGCCGCGGCGTGACACACCGCCCTCCTCCCCCGCATAGGATGACGTGGGGCGAGGACGCCGGAATTTGCCCCTCCCGCAAGATTCCCGGAAGAGGCGTATAAATTCCGAAACTGCGTGGGAGAATGAAAGTGGCCTCACCGAGGAGGAGGAGGAACTCCCCTTCCTCCCCGATGGCGGGTACTTCTTTCGGCGGAGTGTGAACTTTGTGGATACGAGTGTTAAGCGCGGCGATATTTACTATGCCGATCTCTCCCCGGTGGTGGGCAGCGAGCAGGGCGGCGTCCGTCCCGTTCTGATTATTCAAAACGACACCGGAAACCGCTACAGTCCCACCGTAATCGCGGCGGCCATCACTTCCCAGACCGGGAAGACCAGGTTGCCCACACATATTGACCTCCCCGTGGACCAGAGCTGCGGCCTGAGCCGGGATTCCGTGGTCCTGCTGGAGCAGGTGCGGACCCTGGACAAAAAACGGCTGCGGGAACGCATGGGCCACGTGGAGGAAAATGTGATGACGAAGGTAGACACGGCGATTGCGGTCAGCTTCGGACTGCCCCACGACCAATTGGTTTGATCGTCGGCCTTCCGGCGGAGGCCCGTTCTTCCGCCGGAAGGGCGTATACAAGGAGGTACATATGAAAAAAGACAGATGGCTCCTGCGCTCCGTGGTCCTGCTGGCCCTCAGCGCCGCGATGATGACCGGCGTGTCCCTGGCGGCGGAGGCCGGGTCCTCCCAGGACCCCTTGGTGACCCTCAGCTATTTGAACGACACCTTTTTTAATTCCATCATGCAGCGGGTGGACCAGAAGATCGCCCAGCAGACGGGACAAGCCGTCCCCGGCGGGACCGCCTCCTCCTCCGCCGCCTCCTTCGCGGTGGTGACGCTGAACGAGGGGCAGACCCTCACCGGCGGCGTGGGCTGTGAGGTGATGCTGCGGGTGGGGTCCGCCGTCTGCGTGGCCCCCTCGGACCCCGGCCTCATCGACGAGACCACCGCCGCCACCCTGGCAAACGGCGGCGCCCTGGTCCAGAACCACCTGTATATGATGACCATCGACGGCCGGGGCGTCCGGGCCACCGGCGGCGTGACCAAGGTCCTGGCCCGGGGAAGCTATACCGTCGCCTGAACCACATAACCAAACCCGCTTGCGCATAGCATTGCGTAAGCGGGTTTTTGTTTTGGAAAGGAGGCGGCGGACATGGACAAATTCCCCTTGCTGCTGGAGGGCAAACCCGCCGGAGAGCTCACCGCGGAACGGGAGGGCCTGTACACCTGGTTCTCCGCCCGGTGTCCCCTGCCGGGCGAGGGCCTCTGGTGCGCCTGGGCCGTGGGGGACCGGGGCGAGCTGCGCCTGGGTGTGCTGGAGCCGGAGGGAAAGCAGGGCGTCATCCGCCGCCGCTTCTCCGGGCGGCTCACCGCCCCCCTGGGCCGCCTCCTCCGGGGGGAGGCCCGCCCCGCCGGAACCCAAGAGGCGGAGGACTGGGCCCCCGCCCCGGCCCCGGACCAGCTCTTCCGGTCCCCCTGGCTCCGCCGCCGCCTGGGGGGGCTCCATGGGGCCCTGACCCGGCGGGCGGGAAACGTCCGGTATCTGGCCCTGCCCTACGACCCCGGAAAGCCCTTCCCCCTGACCACCCTGTTCTGCTTCGCCCGCCTCCGCCGGATCGGCGGGGGGACCTTCGCCGTCTTCGCCTTCGACGGGGAGGAGCGGCCCGCGTTTCCGTAAATGGGATTTCCTGGAAATTTTTTAGAAAAAGATTTGATAAATTTCTATCAATTTTGGGGATCGTGTGATATAATACATTTCAATCTTCCAGGGGATACCGGGAAAATCCCTTTCCGGGCCCTGGGAAAACGGGGAAGACGCCCGTTGGTACGGGCGCGCCGCCGGAGGGCCGGCGGGGGATCAGGAGGTCCTTTATGAAATGTCCCTATTGCGGCTTCAATGAGAGCAAGGTCATCGACTCCCGCCCAGCCGATGAGAACAACAGCATCCGCCGCCGGAGAGAGTGTCTCTCCTGTTCCCGGCGCTTCACCACCTATGAGACGGTGGAGAGTCTGCCGGTGGTGGTGGTAAAGAAGGACGGCAGCCGCCAGAGCTTCGACCGGGGAAAGGTGCTGGGCGGCATGATCCGGGCCTGTGAGAAGCGGCCCGTGCCCGTGGCCCGGCTGGAGAAGGTGGCCGCCGACATTGAGCAGGAGCTCCAGAACTCCATGGAGCGGGAGATCAGCACGGAGATCATCGGCGAGCGGGTGATGGAGCATTTGCGCGCCATCGACCAGGTGGCCTACGTCCGCTTCGCCTCGGTGTACCGCCAGTTCAAGGACATCGACAGCTTTATGGAGGAGCTGACCAAGCTGCTGGCGGAACGGAATCAGATTTAGAAGAGCGCGGCCCGCCGGATGATTTCCGGCGGGCCTGGTTCGTTGGGACCGGATGGGTACACGCCCCGCAATTTCCCCTTGCAAACCCTCAAAACTCTGCTATACTATAATCCTTGAGATTGGAGGGCGCATCTATGTTGTATCACATCCTCGCCGTAGGCGACGTGGTGGGCGAGCCGGGCCTCCGGCACCTGGAGAAAACCCTGCGGCCCCTGCAAAGGCTGAAGGGCGTGTCCTTCACCGTTGTCAACGGTGAAAACGCCTCCGGCGTGGGCCTCACCAAGGACCAGGCGCAGCGCATCCGCCTGGCCGGCGCCGACGCCGTGACCCTGGGGAACCACGCCTTTGGGAAGTACCAGATCGGAAGCCTCCTGGACGACGCGCCCTGGCTCCTCCGGCCCGCCAACTACTCCGGCCGGACCCCCGGCCACGGCTGCGAGATCTTCGACCTGGGGGACTTCCGGGTCCGGGTGATCAACCTCATCGGCCGCTGCGACCTGGCCTGGAAGGCCGGCGACCCCTTCACGGCGGCGGACAGGCTGCTGGAGCGGGGAGAGGCGGACTTCACCCTGGTGGACTTCCACGCCGAGGCCACCAGCGAAAAGCTGGCCCTGGGCTACTACCTGGACGGGCGGGTCTCCGCCCTCTGGGGCACCCACACCCACGTGCCCACCGCCGACGAGCGAGTCTACCCCAAGGGCACCGGCTACATCACCGATCTGGGCATGACCGGGCCCATCGAGTCCGTGCTGGGGGTGGAGCCCTGGCAGTCCGTGGAGAATTTCCTGGGGGGCCTGCCGGGGCGGTACAAGCACCCGGAGGGGCCCTGCAAGCTCCAGGGGGCCGTGTTCACCCTGGACGGCGCAACAGGGCTCTGCACCGCCGTGGAGCGGGTGGACATCCGGTGACACAAGAAACAAAGAGAGGTTTTTGCCATGTCGATTGAAAAAGTGAGAGCGTATTTCAGGCCCTTGGGCATCGAGGGGCGCATCCTGGAGTTCCCGGTCTCCTCCGCCACGGTGGAGCTGGCGGCGGCGGCCGTGGGCGTGGAGGGCGCCCGGATCGCCAAGAGCCTGAGCTTCAAAATTGAGGACAAGCCCGTCATCATCGTGGCGGCGGGAGACGCCAAGGTGGACAACGGGAAATACAAGGCCCAGTTCCACACCAAGGCAAAAATGCTCACCCACGAGGAGGCCCACAGCCTCATCGGCCACGACGTGGGCGGCGTGTGCCCCTTCGCCCTGCCGGAGGACGTGAAGGTCTACCTGGACGTGTCCCTGAAGCGGTTCGGCACCGTCTTCCCCGCCGCCGGCAGCGGCAACAGCGCCATCGAGCTGACCTGCGAGGAGCTGGAGCGGTACTCCTCCAACTTCCAGCAGTGGGTGGACGTGTGCAAGGCGTGGCAAAGCGAGGGCTGATATGCTGAAATTCATCCACGCGGCGGACTTCCACCTGGACAGCCCCTTTGCCGCCCTGCCCCCAGGCCGGGCGGCGGAACGCCGCCGGGAGAGCCGGGAGCTCCCCTTCCGCCTGGCGGACTACGTCAACGCCCACGGCGTGGAGCTGGTGCTGCTGGCCGGGGACCTCTTTGACAGCGCCGCCCCCTACCGGGAGACCGGGGAGGCCCTGGCCGAGGCCCTGGGCCGCATGAACGCCCAGGTGGTTGCCGCGCCGGGGAACCACGACTGGTACGGCCCCGGCAGCCCCTGGACCGCCGTCCGCTGGCCGGAGAACATCCACATCTTCCGGGAAAACGCCGTGACCACTCTGGACCTGCCCGGACTGAACGCCGCCGTCCACGGCGCGGCCTTCACCTCCCCGGAACAGGGGACCAGCCTCCTTTCCGGCTTCGCCGCCCCGGAGGACGGGCGGGTCCACATCGGACTCCTTCACGGGGAGATCGACCCGGCGGAACGGCGCTATGACCCCCTGGGCCGGGAGGAGGTCGCCGCCAGCGGCCTGCACTACCTGGCCCTGGGGCACATTCACAAGCGGGGCGAGCCCCGGCTCTACGGCAGGACTCTCTGCGCCTGGCCCGGCTGCCCCGAGGGCCGGGGCTTTGACGAGCTGGGGGAAAAGGGCTTTTACGAGGGCGCGATTCACGAGGACGGGCGGGTCTCCCTGGCCTTCGTGCCCTTCGCCCGGCGGCGGTACGAGCGGCTGGACGTGGACGTGACGGGCCGGTCCCCCAGGGCCGCCCTGGAGGCCGCCCTGCCGGAGGACACCGCCGACCACCTGTACCGGGTCCGCCTCACCGGCGAGACCGGGGAGGCCGGCGCGGACCCCCAGGCCCTGGAGACGGCCCTGGCCGGGCGGTTCTACGCCCTGGAGGTCCGGGACTGCACCAGGGTGGCGGAGGACGTTTGGGCCCGTGCCGGGGAGGACTCCCTCCGGGGCCTCTTCCTCCGGGAACTGCGGGCCCGGAGGGACGCCGCCGGGGACGAGGCCGAGCAGGAGCTGATTACCCTGGCGGTGCGCTTCGGCCTGGCCGCCCTGGACCACCGGGACCTGGGGTAGGATGGGCTTTCCGGGCCCTGCGCCTTGGCGGGGGCAAAAAACGGGCGCTCATTTTTTGGCGGATATTCTGAAAAAGTCCTTGCATTTTAGGTGAGACTGTGATATCCTATTTAGGCTACAAAAGGGCGGTCCTCTGCCGCGCGCGGGAAAACGCGCAGAAAAGCGGGTAAGAACGCCTATAAAACAGGAGGAACAATCCATGGATTTGATCAAGGAACTGAACAAAGAGGCCCTGGGCAAGGAGACCCCCAAGGTGCAGATCGGCGACACCGTCCGTGTCCACGTGAAGGTCAAGGAAGGCTCCCGCGAGCGCATCCAGGTCTTCGAGGGCACCGTCATCGCCAAAAAGCACGGCGGCATTGAGGAGACCATCACGGTCCGCCGCATCTCCTACGGCGTGGGCGTGGAGAAGGTATTCCCCGTGCACTCCCCCTCCATCGACACTATCCAGGTCGTCCGCAACGGTTCCGTCCGCCGGGCCAAGCTGTATTATCTGCGCGGCCGTGTGGGCAAGGCCGCCAAGATCAAGGAGAAGCTGTAAGCTCCGAGGGAATGAAAGAGAGGCTTTCGCCTCTCTTTTTCTTTTCTCCCCCATTGGCGAGGCGCTGAAAATGCCTCTTGCTTTTCCATTTTCTCTGTGTTATAAATAGTAGGTAACACCGCCAATCGCGATGAACGGGAAAATAACGATTACGCCTCGCCAAGAGAGGACGGGCCATGGGCTGGAAGCCCGTCCGCGAGTCGCCGTTTGGTTCGCCCGGGAGCCGCCGTGGAGACACGGCCGGTCCGCCCTCCGTTATAGGGGCCTCGAGGGCGCGCCCCCCTGGGCGCGAATTTGGGTGGTACCGCGGAAGGAGCATGCCTTTCGTCCCATGAGCCGGGACGGAGGGTCTTTCTTTTTCCCTTTTCCCAAAAAAAGACAAAAGACAGATTGTAGAGAAAGGACCTGACCGTCATGAACTCCCTTCCCCTGGCGCTGGCGCTGACTCTCACGCTTTCCGTCTCCGCCCCTGTCTCTCCCGCCGTCGCCCCCGCCGCCGCCCAGGCGGCCATAGAGGAGCGGACCGCCGCCCAGGCGGAGGAACCCCCCGCCCCGCCCCCCGTCCCGGAGATTCCCACCATCTCCCCCTCCTCCGCTCCGGGGGCCCCGGTGACCTACAACCTCCGCCTGCCCGTGCTCATGTACCACCACGTGGTTTACAACGGGCAGCCCTGCAACGAGATGACCGTCACCGTGGGGCGGCTGGAGAAGGACCTCAAGTGGCTGACGGAACACGGCTATCACACCGTCCTCCCCCGTGAGCTGGCGTCCGGGCAGCCCCTGCCGGAAAACCCCGTGCTCATCACCTTTGACGACGGCTACCGCAGCAACTACGACCTGGCCTACCCCCTACTCCAGAAGTACCGGGCCAAGGCCGCCATCGCCGTCATGGTCTACATGCAGGACAACTGGACGGGCAGCTTCCTCTCCTGGGACATGTGCCGGGAGATGGCCGCCTCCGGCCTGGTGGAAATCGGGTCCCACGGCTATGTCACCCACAACCTGGACACCCGCATGGGGAACTTCGTGGCCGGACAGGCCAACGGCGTCCAGCGGAAGAAGGGCGAGTCCGACCTGGATTTCCGGCTCCGGGTGCTGGAGGACCTGCGGTGCAGCTATGACCGCATCGCCGTGGAGCTGGGCGTCCCGCCCACCTACTTCGCTTATCCCTTCGGCAAGACGGACCCCGACGCCGACGCCTTTCTGGCGTCCCTCTTCCCCGTGACAACGGTGACGGGTCCCGGAAAATACGCCGCCAACCTCTCCAAGGGCCTCCACCAGCTGCCCCGCTACACCATCACCATGCAGCGCGCGCCCTCGGACATCTTAAAGTAAATTTTTGACATCCAATGAAAAGGAGTTGCCACCATATGAAAGAACAGTTAGAAGCCATCCGCAAGGGGGCCCTGGAGGCCATCGGCGCCGCCCAGGAGACCGCCGGGCTGGAGGCCCTCCGGGTCAAGTACCTGGGCAAGAAGGGCGAGCTCACCGCCGTCCTGAAACAGATGGGCGGCTTGTCCGCCGAGCTGCGGCCCGTCATGGGCCAGCTGGCCAACGACGTGCGCACCAGCCTGGAGAAGGCCATCGAGGCCCAGTCCGCCGTCCTCTCCCAGAAGGCCCTGGAGGCCAAACTGGCGGCGGAGGCCGTGGACGTGACCATCCCCGGAACCAAGCCCCCCATGGGCCACAAGCACCCCATGTACGCCGTGCTGGACGAGATCAAGGAGCTGTTTTTGAACATGGGCTTCGAGATTATGGACGGGCCGGAGATTGAGCAGGCGGACTACAACTTTACCAAGCTCAACGCCCCGGAAAACCACCCCTCCCGGGACTGGACGGACACCTTCTATCTGACGGGGGACTCCTCCATCCTCCTGCGGTCCCAGACCTCCCCCATGCAGATCCGGGCCATGGAGACCCACGGCGTGCCCATCCGCATGATTTCCGCCGGGCGGGTGTACCGCAAGGACGAGGTGGACGCCACCCACTCCCCCATGTTCCACCAGATTGAGGGCCTGGTGGTGGACAAGGGCATCACCATGGCGGACTTGAAGGGCACCCTGAACGCCGCCATCCGGGAGATCTACGGCCCGGAGACCCAGACCCGGTTCCGGCCCCACCACTTCCCCTTCACGGAGCCCAGCTGCGAGGTGGACATCCAGTGCCACAAGTGCGGCGGCAAGGGCTGCCCCACCTGCAAGGGCGAGGGCTGGATTGAAATCTTAGGCGCGGGCATGGTACACCCCAAGGTACTGCGGGGCTGCGGCATCGACCCGGAGGTGTACTCCGGCTTTGCCTTCGGCATGGGGCTGGAGCGGCTGGCCTTGGGGCAGTATAAGATTTCCGACATGCGGCTGATTTTTGAAAACGACATCCGCTTCCTGGAACAGTTCTGAAAGGGGAGTTACACGATATGAAATTATCCCGTAAATGGCTGCAAGACTTTGTAGACATCGGCCCGGTGAACGACCGGGATTTCGCCGAGGCTATGACCCTCTCCGGCTCCAAGGTGGAGCTCACCGAGGACCTGGGGGCCGAAATCAAAAACGTGGTGGCGGGCCGCATTGAGAAGATGGAGCGCCACCCGGACAGCGACCACATGTGGGTCTGCCAGATCGACGTGGGCCGGGACGAGCCCGTCCAGATTGTCACCGGGGCCTGGAACATCCACGTGGGCGACATGGTCCCCGCCGCCCTCCACAACTCCACCCTCCCCGGCGGCAAGAAAATCACCAAGGGCAAGCTGAGGGGTATTTTGTCCAACGGCATGCTCTGCTCTCTGAAAGAGCTGAACCTGGACGAGCGGGACTTCCCCTACGCCGTCATCACCGCCGCCGCCCTGCTGAACGACTACAAGCCCATCGACCCGGAAAAGCCCTCCGTCCCCCTGGGCGTCACCCCCGGCTATAAAATCTACGGCTCCGTCAAGGCCGCCTTCGTCACCAAGGTGGAAAACCTGGGGGACGGGCAGTTTGTTGTCCACTGCGACAGCGGCGGGACCTATCACACCATTACCACGGGGCTGGCCAACATCCACGAGCACGACACCCTGGCCCTGGATACGAAAACCGGGCGCATCTGCACCCTGGCAGACCTCCACGCCGAGCAGCGGGAGTTCCCCCACTGCATTGCCGACGGCATTTTCGTCCTCCACGAGGAGGGGGTAAAGCCCGGAGACGACATCAAACCCGTCATCGGCGCGGACGACCACGTGGTGGAGTTTGAAATCACCCCCAACCGGCCCGACTGCCTCAGCGTCATCGGCCTGGCCCGGGAGGCCGCCGTCACCTTTGACAAGCCCCTCAAGCTCCATGAGCCCGCGGTCAAGGGCGGCGCCCAGGGCGCCCTGCCGGACCTGCTGGACGTGGACACGCCCGACCCGGACCTCTGCCCCCGGTACAGCGCCCGGATGGTGCGGAACGTGCGGATCGCCCCCTCCCCCAAGTGGATGCGGGAACGCCTCCGGGCCAACGGGGTGCGGCCCATCAACAACATCGTGGACATCACAAACTATGTGATGCTGGAATACGGCCAGCCCATGCACGCCTTTGACTACCGCTATGTGCGGGGCGGGAAAATCGTGGTCCGCCGGGCCCATGCCGGGGAGGTGCTCACCACCCTGGACAACAACGTCCGCAAGCTGACTCCGGACATGCTGGTTATTGCCGACGACACCCGGGCCGTGGGCCTGGCGGGCGTCATGGGCGGACTGAACAGCGAAATCGTGGGGGACACGGTGGACGTGGTCTTTGAGTCCGCCAACTTCGAGGGCAGCTGCATCCGCAAGACCGCCCTGGCCCTGGGGATGCGCACCGAGGCTTCCGCCAAGTTTGAAAAGGGCCTGGACATCATGAACACGCTTCCCGCCGTGAACCGGGCCTGCGAGCTGGTGGAGCTGCTGGACGCCGGCGAGGTGGTGGACGGGGTCATCGACATCCTGAACTACGTGCCCCAGCCCGTCACCGTGAAGTTCGAGCCCGAGAAGATGAACCGCTTCCTGGGGGTGGACATCCCCGAGGCGGACACCCGGAAGACCCTGACCGCCCTGGGCTTCGGCCTGGAGGGGGATGTCATCACCGTGCCCTCCTGGCGGTCCGACGTGGAGCACTGGTCCGACATCGCCGAGGAGGCCGCCCGGTTCTACGGGTACAACAACATCCCCAACACCCTCTCCGGCGGGCTGAACCAGCGCCGGGGCTGGAACCCCGTCCAGCTGGCGGAGAACACCGCCGGGGCCCGCTGCCGGGCGGCGGGGTACAGCGAGATCATCACCTACTCCTTCATCTCCCCCGCCTACTACGACAAGATCAACCTCCCGGCGGATTCCCCCCTCCGGGACTCCATGAAGATACTGAACCCCCTGGGGGAGGACACCTCCATCATGCGCACCACCACCCTGC
>CAJUJW010000014.1 GCA_910586735.1 uncultured Oscillibacter sp.
GCCACGGCGTCCCAGTGGCCCTCGGCCTTGTTGTAGACAAAGCCCTTGACCTTCAGGGGAATGTGGCCCTGGTCGTGGTACATGACCACCACGATGTCATACCAGCCCCCCAGGGCCTTGGAGAACACGGTGTCCGGCGGGGTGGGCTTCTTCTCGGGGATGATGATGCCCTCGGCCATGGCTGCGTCGATGGCGGGCTGGATCTCCTCGATCTCCTCTTGGCCGAACATGCCGTTTTCGCCGCAGTGGGGATTCAGTCCGGCCACCGCGATTTTGGGTTCCTTGATGCCGATGGCTTTGCAGCCCTCGTTGGCGATGCGGATCACATCCAGCACCCGGTCCTTCTTCACCCGGTCGCAGGCCTCCCGGAGGGAGACGTGGGTGGAGACATGAACCACCCGCAGCTCGTTATGGGCCAGCATCATGGTGTACTTGGAGGTCTTGGTGTAGTCGGCGTAGATTTCCGTGTGCCCGGAGTAGTGGTGCCCCGCCATGTTGATGGCCTCTTTGCTCAGGGCGTTGGTGACGGTGGCGTCCACTTCCCCCTTCATCGCCAGCTCGATGACGGTTTTCACGTACTGGAAGGCCGCCTCGCCGCCCAGGGCCGTGGCCCCCAGGCCGAAGGGCTTGGGATCCTCCGGGTCGCCGGGGATGTCCGAGGCCTTGATCAGCCCCAGATCGTACACGTCGATTACGCCGTACTCGTAGCTGGCCTCGCTGACGGCCTGGATTTTCCGAATCTTCATGTCGATGCCGGAGACTTTTTTGGCCGCCTTGGCGGCGTATTCCATGGCGCTGACATCTCCCACAACCAGGGGGCGGCAGCGGTCGTAAACCGCCCTGTCCGCCAGGGCCTTCACCGTGATCTCGGGCCCGTTGCCGAAGGGGTCGCCCATGGTGATGCCAAGAATCGGTTTGTTCATCTCTGCTCCTCCTTACGTTTTCAGCCCAGGTCCTTTGTCTCTTCCAGGACCTTTTTCAGCTCCTCGACACCCTCGTCGCAGAGGTAGTTGAAGGGTCTGCGGCAGTCGCCCACGGGATAGCCCATCAGGGCCACGGCCTTTTTGATGATGGTGTTGGGGTTGCCGAATTTGAAGACCCGCTGGAGCTTCACAATGGCGTCCTGGGCCGCCTGGGCCTTCTCCAGGTCGCCCGCCATGAAGCTGTCGTAGATGGAGGCGATGGTCCTGGGCCACAGGTTGGCCCGGCCCGCCACGCCGCCGGCGCCCCCCTCCTTCAGGCAGGGGAGGATGTTCCCGTCGTTCCCCGCCAGGACGGCGAAGTCCTTGCCAATGTCCCGGGTCTCCCGGATATAGGCTTTCAGGTTTTCCAGGTCGCCGCTGGAGTCTTTGGCCCCCAGAATCACGTCCACGTCCTTGGCAAGTTTTGCCACGGTCTCCGGCAGGAGCTTGTTCCCCGTGCGGGCGGGGATGTTGTAGAGGACAATGGGGATGCTCACGTGTTTGGCCACCTCGCAGTAGTGGTCGTACAGCTCCTTCTGGCTGGCCAGGGCAAAGCTGGGGGTGATGATGGACAGGGCGTCCGCCCCCAGTTCCTCGGCCCGCTTGCTGAGGTAGACGGTGTCCCGGGTGGAGATGCAGCCGGTGCCCGCGTAGACGGGGATGCGGCCCTTCACCTGGTCCACCGTGGCCTCCAGAATCTCCTCCTTCTCCTTGAGGCTGAGGATATAAGCCTCGCCGTTGGTGCCGAAGGGGAAGATTCCGTGGACGCCGCCGGCGATCTGCCGCTCGATCTGGTTGCGGAGTTCCGGGATGTTGACGCTTTCGTCCTCGGGGTTCATGGGGGTGATGACCGGGGGGATAATGCCCTTGATTTCAAGCCGCTTCATATTCGCACGCTCCTTCAATCGAAATTGGGAAAGCCCTTACAGAACTTCCTGGTAGAGTCTCCTGGCATCCTCCGCCGTGACCTCCCGCATATTATTCACCAGCAGCCGCGTCACCTCCATACCCGAGGCCACCAGGTCCTCCAGGTCCTCCTTGGGCACGCCGAACTCGGTGAGGCTGGTGGGGATGTCCAGGTGCTTCACAATGCCCTCCAGGCGTGCAATAACGGCGGCGCTCTTCTCCTCCTCGGTCCGGGCGTCTCCCCTGAGGCAGCGGTCGTAGGCTTTGGCCAGCAGGGGGCGGCAGGCGGGCTCGTTGAAGCGCATGACCGGGGCCAGGAGGATGGCGTTGGACACGCCGTGGGCGATGTGGTACTTGCCCCCCAGGGGGTAGCTGAGGGCGTGGACGGCGGTGGTGCCGGAGGCGGTGATGGCCACGCCGGCGTAAAAGCTGGCCAGGAGCATGGTGTTCTTGGCGTCCATGGCCTCCGGGTCGTCGCAGGCCCGCTCGATGTTGTTCAGAATCATCTCCAGAGCCTGGAGGGCGAAGATGTCGCTGAAGGGGTTGGCCTTGTTGCTGGTGAAGCACTCGATGGCGTGGGCCAGGGCGTCCACCCCCGTGGCGGCGGCGATTTTCCGGGGCAGCTTTTTGATCATCACCGCGTCCAGGATCACATAGTCCGCAATCATCTCCGTGTTGACGATGCCCACCTTCAGCTGCTTTTCCGGCACGGCCACAATGGCGTTGGGCGTGGCCTCGGACCCGGTGCCTGCCGTGGTGGGGATCATCAGGGTCTTCATGCACTTCCGGGCCCGGCCCGGCTCGTCCAGCAGTTCCTTGACGCCGTACTCGCCGGTCATCAGGATGCTGGCCAGTTTGGCCGTGTCCATGACGCTGCCCCCGCCCACGGCCATGATGAAGTCCGCCCCGCTGGCCTTGCACTGGTCCACAAGCTTCTGGGCCTCCATGTAGTTGGGTTCCGCCGGCAGGTCGTCCAGGACGATGGTCTCCACCCCGGTCTCCCGGACCCGCGCCATGGGGTACTCCAGGAGCCCCGCGGCCTCAATACCCTTGTCGGTGAAGACCGCCAGGCGCTTCACGCCGTTGGCGGCGAAAATATCGGGTATCCTCCCCAGGGCGTCCTCACCGCTGTAGACGGCCCTGGGCATCTTCAGCTCATACTTTGTCAGCATGCTCCATCCTCCTCTTACTCCCCGGCGCCCAGGGACCGGGCCAGCCTGACAAACAGGTCCGGTTCCCCGAAGCCGCCGGATTTTGAAATGATATGATAGGTCTTTCCGCCATAGGCAAAATCGGTCAGCACCGTCCCGGCGTCCATCTCCCCCACCGGCGTCAGCTCCGCCGTGCCCACCGCACGGGTCAGGGCCAGCAGCGTGTCCCCGCCGGTGCAGAGGAGGGTGGCGTCCAGCCCCCCGTCCAGCATCCGCCGGACCAGGCGGCCCAATTGGCCGGAGATGCGGACCCGGAGGTCCTCGGTGGTCAGGCCGTGGGCCCTGGCGTAGTCCGCCGTATCGGTTCGGCCCGGCGGGTCGTTGACATCCAGGATGAACCGCCGTCCCCGCCCGGCCTCCTCCAGCCAGGCGGCCAGGGCGGCCCCGCCCTCCGGCGTCTCCGGCCAGGACTCCTCCAGCTTCTGGGCCGGGGCCAGGCGGACCCTTGTGAAGCCCGCCGCCTCCGCCGCGTCCATCTGCCGCAGTGTCACCGGGTTCACGCTGCCGCAGGCCACGAAGAGGGACGGGACCAGTTCCGGCATGTCCGGCGGCGGGCCCTCCAGCTCCAGCAGTTCCGCCAGGGCCGCCGCGAAGCCCGCGCACCCGGCGGCCAGCTGCAGCCCCTCCCGGCCCAGTCTCCGGCCGGTCTCCAGCAGGTCCTCCTGGGTCTCCGCGTCGTAGACCTGGACGCCAGGGCGGGGTGGTCCCTCCGGCTCTCCCAGGCCGTGGAGTACCACCGGCACCTGGGACTGGACGGCGATGATCTCCGCCACCGAGGAGGCCCGCACGGGCTCGAAGGGGTCCTGTCCAAAGACGCTCTCCGCCACGGGCACGCCGTCTATGTAGTGGACGCCCCTCCGGGTGACCCGGTTCATCCTGGGCAGGGCCGGCAGAAACGCCAGGCTGTCCGCCCCGGCGGCGTCCAGCACCGCCGTCAGTTCCGCGCCGATGTTCCCCCGGAGGGCGGAGTCCGTCTTCTTGTAAATGTACCGGAACCCCGCCGCCAGGGCCCCCCTGACAGCCCGGAAGACCGTCTCGTACGCCGCCTCCGGCGGCAGGTGCCGGGTCTCCGCGTCCAGGACCAGCACCTGCACGTCCGCCTCCGTCCGGGAGAAATCGTAGCCCGGGTCCGTGGCCACCCGGGTCTTCGCCCCCCGGACCGCGAATTGGACGCCGGTGTCCAGCGCGCCGGTGAAATCGTCCGCAATCAGCAGCAGTCTGGTCATATGGCGTCCTCCCTTCTGTCTAATTTTGAAACGATTGGTTTTCCACAGGTATCACCTTAGGCGTTTTCCTCAAAAAACGCCGCCGGTTTCCTCTTTTTTGCCTTTATTCTATAGAAAATTGCCCAAGGGCGCAATCTTTTTTACCCGGCAAACCGTTTATATTTGAAACGCGCCGAAAAAGACTTGCTGATTTTTTGTGTGTTTGGTATAATATGTTCAAATATTAAACGCATTTGGAGGTACTTATGGACACACGGTTTCGCGTACTGGGCATCGCCCCCTACGAGGGGATGAAGACTCTGATGAGCAATCTGGCCGGGGACTATCCCCAGATGGACCTGACCTTGTTCGTGGGGGACCGGGAGCTGGGCCTGGAGATCGCCAGGGCCAATTTCCACGGGAACTACGACGTGGTGATCTCCCGGGGCGACACCGCCGCCATCCTCCGGCGGGACCTGAGCCTCCCGGTGGTGGAGATTGAGGTCACCATGTACGATCTCCTCTGCGCCCTGAAGCTGGCGGGCGGCCTGGACGGCAGGACCGCCTTCATCGCCGCCCCCAGCATCGCCGAGAGCGCCCGGAGGCTGTGCGAGGTGACGGGGGACGGCATGGAGATTTACACCTACGCCTCTCCGGACATGGTGGAGCCCATCCTCCTGCGGCTCCAGCGGGACAACTGCCGCACCGTCCTGGGGGACGCCCTGGCCAACACCACCGCCAAGCGCCTGGGGCTGAATTCCTTCCTGGTCACCTCCTCGGTGGGCAGCATCCAAAACGCCTTTGAGCAGGCCCTTCTCATCTGCGCCAGCCAGCGGCGGCTGCGGGAGGAGAACCTCTTCCTCCGGGAGCTGATCCAGGGCCAGATCAGCCAGACCGTGGTGTTCGACCAGAAGGGCCGCCTCTTCCTCTCCACGCTGAATGACCCCGGCCCCGAGCTTTTGGAACTGCTGCGGCGAGAGCTGCCGGAGTCCCAGAAGGACCTGGAGCGGCGGATTGTCCGCAACCTGGGCGGAATGCTCTACTCCATCCGGGCCCGGCAGATCGCCTCCGGCGGGCAGACCTACACCGCCTTCTTCCTGGACGCCCGGAAGACCCCCCTCTCCCCCAGCCAGGCGGGCATCCGCTTCGCCACCCGGCCCGAGGCGGAGAGTGACTTTTACGACAGCATTTTCAGCTTCGCCGGCACCATCGGGGACTTCCAGGAGGAGATCGCCCGAATCAACCAGAGCAGCGCCCCGGTGATGGTCTCCGGCGAGGACGGCACCGGCAAGGAGTCCATGGTGGAGGCGCTGTACATGCGCAGCGTCCTGCGGAACCACCCTCTGGTGTCCGTCAATTGCAGCCTCCTGAACGACAAGAGCTGGACCTTCCTGCTGGAGCACCACAACTCCCCTCTCTCCGACGAGGGGAACACCTTATACTTTGCCAGCCTGGACGTGCTCTCCCAGGAGCGGCGGCAGCAGCTCCTGGCCGCCCTGGCGGAGATGGAGGTCTGCCGCCGGAACCGGGTGATTTTCTCCTGCGTCTGCCAGCCGGGGGAGTTCATCTCCGCCGTGGGGTCGCTGTTCACGGACAAGCTGTGCTGCCTCACCCTCTACCTGCCGCCCCTGCGGCAGATGGCCGAGCGCATCCCCACCCTGGTGAACCTGTCCCTGAGCTATCTCAACGCGGACCTGCCCCGGCAGATTCTCAGCGTGGAGCCGGAGGCCATGACCCTGCTCCAGGGCTTTCAGTGGCCCCATAACTACACCCAGTTCCGCCGGGTCCTGGGAGAGCTGGCCGTCACCGCGCCGGGCCAGGCCATCACCGCCGAGAGCGTCCGCCAGCTCCTGCGGAAGGAGCGGCACGTGGGGGCCTTCTCCCTCCGGGCGGAGAACGCCGCCGTGCCCCTGGACCTGGGGCGGACCATGGAGGAGATCAACCAGGACATCGCCCACCGGGTGCTGGAGGAGACCGGCGGCAACCAGACCGCCGCCGCCAAACGCCTGGGCATCAGCCGGACCACCCTGTGGCGGCTGCTGAAGGACAGGAGCAAGTCCTGACCGGGGGCGGGCGTTTCGCCCGCTCCAATTTTTTTGGTTGCGTTTTTCCGCCCCCTGCGTCTTAATAGTCAGAGAGACCTCTCAAAAGAAAACACGCCACAAAGGAGGGATGCGCTTTGATCGTCTTTACCGTCCCGGCGGACAACCCGGACAGCATGGCCTTTATGCGGGAGCTGTATCACCGGTACTCCCGGCTGATGTTCGCCGAGGCCCTGCGCCGGGTCTCCAACCGGCAGGACTGCGAGGACATCGTCCAGGACGCCGTTACCAGCCTCTACGAAAAGGTGGACACCCTGATGAACCTGCCGTCCGCCGCCCTGCCGGCCTACGTCGTCTACACCGTGAAAAACAAGTCCGTGGACTTTCTGCGCCGCCAGGCGGCGGCGGGCCGGCACTCCGTGGATTTGTCGGACGGCGGCTGGGAGTCCCTGGAGTCCGCCGCCCCGTCGCCGGAGGACATGGCGGAGCTGCGGGAACGGGCCGACGGCCTGTACCAGATCTGGCCCCTGCTGCCCGAGGAGGACCAGGAGCTTTTGTACCGCAAGTACGTCCTGGGCCAGGACAACGCCGAGCTGGCCCAGCTGTTCCACTGCCAGCGGGACAGCGTGCGGATGCGGCTGACCAGGGCCCGGCGGCGGGCCATGGCGCTGATGAAGAAAGGAGGGACCGGTCATGACAAGGCGCGAACGCTTGCTTGAGCAGTACGAGGACGCCTTTTTCGCCCTGATGATGGAGGACGTGATGGTCCGGGAGGGAGCCCGGCTGGAGTCCTGGAACCGCCGGCTCTTGGAGGACCCCGCCGCCGCCGTGCCGGAGAGCCTGGACCGCCGGTGCCTCCAGGCCATCGCCCGCTTTGCCTCCGCGGGAAAGCGGCGGACCGCCCTCCGGCGGGCCGGGAAGGTTCTGCGGGGCGCCGCCGTGGCCGCCGCCATCGCCGCCACGCTGTTCACCACCGCCTTCGCCGTGTCGGAGGAGTTCCGGGAGGCGGCGGTGAACCTGGTGCGCACGGTGACGGGGACCTACACCCAGCTGGACATCCAGCGCCCCGCCGGGGGCGGCCAGCCCGAGGCCCGGTACTTCCCCAACCTGGAGGTGGGCTGGACCCCGGCGGGCTTCTCCTACAGCCGGGGAGAGTTCGGCCAGTACGCCGAGTTTGAAAATGAGGAGGGCCAGACCTTCCGGGTAAGCGTCTACTCCGGGAACGACTATGTGGACATGGACACCTGGAACGCGGACCGCTCGGACAACATCTCCATCGGCGGCTGGGAGGGCTTTTACGTGGTCAAGGACGGGAAAACCGACCTCCTGGTCCAGGCCATGAATCTCTACCTCTCCATCCGGGTCCAGGGCTCTGTCGGCGTCCCCCTGGAGACGGTGGAGAAGATCATGGAGAACATCCGGCCCCTCCACGGCGGGCCCAACGGGACCGGGTATTTCGAGGACGTGGAGCTTCGCTGGCTGCCGGAGGGCTACGTGTACGCCGAGGGGGCCTATGACTGGTACGCCAAGTTCAAGAGCCCCTCCGGCGGGTGGCTCTGGATCTACCTGTACGACGGGGACGGGTCCGTGAGAGTGGACACGTCGGACGCCAGGCGGGTGGAGGAAATCACCATCAACGGAAACCAGGGCCTGCGGGTCTCCAGGGACGGCTCCACCCAGATCGTGGTGACGGACCTGGCCAACAACCTGTACATCGACGTGTCCGCCTCCTCGTCCCTGTCCGTCAACACGCTGAACAAGGTGGTGGAAAACATCGCCGTCCTGTCCCGGCAGGACACGCCCTGACCTTACAAACCGGCGGCCCCCCTCCGGGGCCGCCCCGGAATCCAAATAATGAAGGAGTGTTCCCCATGAAAAAGACCAGACATCTTCCATCTTTCCTGGGCGGCTTTTTCGCGGCCCTGGCCCTCTCCGCCTGCCTGACCACCGCCCTGGCGGCCTCGGGCAAGGTGAGCTATAACTTCTGCAACGTCTCCCTGGACGGAACCCGGAAAATCACGGCGGGACAGGACATCACCGCCTCCAACGGCCAGAAGGTCCCCGGAACCATTCTCTACACCGACGCGGCGGGCGGCAAAACCAACTACCTGCCCATCCGCACCGTCAGCGAGCTGCTGGGGGTGGAGATCGGCTACGACTCCGCCAGCAAGACCATCCTCCTGGGCAAACAGCCCGCCCCCGCCGCCCCCGCTTCCACTCCCACGGCCAAGCCCGCCCAGGGCGTACCCCGGAACGCCCGGCACGGGGACACGGCCCTCATCGCCAGCCGGGGCGGCACCCTGCTGCCGGACGGCGACCCGGACTCCTACGTGGGAAACGAGAAGCTCTACCGGGATAAGAGCGGGAACCTGGTGGCCGAGTGGAAGGTAGGAAACAAGGACGCCCTCCAGACCGGGGACAAAAAGCAGCTGGGCAGCCTGACCAAGGACGGGGATTACCCCAGGAACAGCAAGGGCGAGACCTACGGCTCCACGCTGCTGGCGGACTATGTGGGCTATACGCCGGACCTTGTGCATATGGCCCCCTATCCCCCGGAGGGTCGGCCCGAGGGGTACATCCGGGAAGCCGAGCTGGAAAAGGCCGGCCAGACCATGCACGGACTGTCCAAGGAGAACTGCCCCCACTGGACCCCCATTCCTCTGTACGACTCCGAGGGGAAGGTCATCGGGGAATATAGAGTGGGCTGCGAGGGCCATTACGAAACAGAAGGACTGACCCTAGAGGAGGCCCGGGAAGTCATCATGAAGGGGCCCACCTGGTGACGCGGCCGCCGCGATCAGCGACTTGATAGAGAAAGGACTGTATCACATGAAAAAGCATCGGAACATCGTCTCCTTCCTGGGCGGCTTTTTCGCGGCCCTGGCCCTCTCCGCCTGCCTGACCACCGCCCTGGCGGCCTCGGGCAAGGTGAGCTATAACTTCTGCAACGTCTCCCTGGACGGAACCCGGAAAATCACGGCGGGACAGGACATCACCGCCTCCAACGGCCAGAAGGTCCCCGGAACCATTCTCTACACCGACGCGGCGGGCGGCAAAACCAACTACCTGCCCATCCGCACCGTCAGCGAGCTGCTGGGGGTGGAGATCGGCTATGACTCCGCCAGCAAGACCATTCTCCTGGGCAAACAGCCCGCCCCCGCCGCCCCCGCTTCCACTTCCACGGCCAAGCCCGCCCAGGGCGTACCCAAAAACGCCCGGCACGGGGACACCGCGCTTATCGCCAGCCGGGGCGGCACCATCCTGCCGGACAGCGACCCGGATTCCTACCGGGGCGGCGACAAGCTCTTCCGGGACAAGAACGGATACACCCGGTTTGAATACCTGGTGGGGAACGACGACGCCCTGCCGGAGTTTGAAAAAAAGGCCAAGAAGATCTACCTTGTGAACGGGGATTTCCCCAGGAACAAAAAGGGCGAGACTTACGGCACCATGTTGTTGGCGAACTATGTGGGCTACGCGCCGGACCTGGAGGTAGAGGAAGAGGGATATGTTCGTTTTGCTGAGAAGCAGGCGGCCGGTGACGCTCTGGACGGCCTCTCCAAGGAGGAGTGCCCCCACGAGTACACTTACTCGGTCTACGACAAGGAGGGCGAGTTCCTCCGGGAGGTGAAGTGCACCTGCTCAGGACATTTTGAGGGCAAGTCCGCGGAGTATGTCCGGCAGGCCATAATTGAAGGCCGGCTGTGGTGACGCGGCGGACAGCATCCCCTCCGAAGGAGGCGAACGCGTCCGTGGCCTCCGGGTCCGGCAGATCGACCTCGCGCGCTTTGCCGCGCCCCACATTTTACAGACAGGAGTGTTCCCCATGAAAAAGACCAGACACCTTCCATCCTTCCTGGGCGGCTTTTTCGCGGCCCTGGCCCTCTCCGCCTGCCTGACCACCGCCCTGGCGGCCTCGGGCAAGGTGAGCTATAACTTCTGCAACGTCTCCCTGGACGGAACCCGGAAAATCACGGCGGGACAGGACATCACCGCCTCCAACGGCCAGAAGGTCCCCGGAACCATTCTCTACACCGACGCGGCGGGCGGCAAAACCAACTACCTGCCCATCCGCACCGTCAGCGAGCTGCTGGGGGTGGAGATCGGCTATGACTCCGCCAGCAAGACCATTCTCCTGGGCAAACAGCCCGCCCCCGCCGCCCCCGCTTCCACTTCCACGGCCAAGCCCGCCCAGGGCGTACCCAAAAACGCCCGGCACGGGGACACCGCGCTTATCGCCAGCCGGGGCGGCACCATCCTGCCGGACAGCGACCCGGAATCCTACCGGGGCGGCGACAAGCTCTTCCGGGACAAGAACGGGGAGATCCGGCTTGAGTACCTGGTGGGGAACCGGGGCGCCCTGGACGACCAGAACAAAAAGATCGCGGACGACCACCTGGTGAACGGGGACTACCCCAAGAACAAAAAGGGCGAGAGCTACGGCCCCCCGCAGCTGGCCCAGTACGTGGGCTATAAACCGGACCTGTGCTGGTTCCCGGACACCTACATTCCCGACACCGGGGAGGGCTATCACGAGGGGTACTACCGCCGGACCGAGCGGGAGGCGGAGGACAAGAAGTACGGCGGCCTCTCCAGGGAGGAATGCCCCCACACGTGGAGCATCCACTATTACGACTCCGAGGGAAATGTCATCGGCGACTATGAACTGGGCTGCAGCGGGCACTTCGAGGGCATGACCATAGAGGAGGCCAAGAAAATCATGGCGGACCCCAATTGGGTCTGGTGACGCGGGAGGCCGTATCCGGCGTACAAGCGCGTCCCGAACAAAACAGCGCGGGGAATCCCTGGTGGATTCCCCGCGCTTTGCTGATGTCCCATCGCCGCCGCGTTCAGACCGCCCGGAAGGCGGCGTAGTTCTCCCCGGCGTCCCACTGGATTTCATAGACCGTCCCGTCGGCGGACAGGGCGGGGTTGGCCTCAATTTCATCCATCAGGCTGACGGAGGCGTAGAACTCCCCCATGTGCAGGGTGTCCTTGAGCCAGACCACCTTCAGCGGCGCTCCCAGGTCCGGGCAGGTGCGCAGGCACATCTGCATGCACAGCTTGTCGCTGTCCATAACGGCGGGGATGCGCAGATACTCCGTCCCGATGGAGGTGATGGCGTTGGGGAAGGTCTCCTCGAAGGAGCACTTCTCCAGCACCCGCCGGGTGGTGGCGTCCGCGTTTCCGATGCCGTTGAAGTTCCCCCCGGTCTTGGGCGACAGGTCCAGCACGCCGATGCGGTGCAGCCAGGGCCTGGCCCGGAAGTCGAAGCCCCGGCCCACCACGTTGGGGTCCATACCGTCCCCGCTGATGTCCTTCCCGATCTGTTCCAGCATCAGCACGTCCACCTTCTCAAAGGGGATGACGGGCATCAGGCTTCGGGCCAGGTTCAGCAGCTCCGGCTCCTCGGCCTCCACCCGCTCGTTGGGGATAGCCCGGACGGTGTGGGTCTGGTGAAACGCGTTTTCCACAATGCCCACGGCAAAGGGGATGCCGGCCTCCCGCAGGCAGGTCCGCCCGAAGGAGGGGATGTTCACCGGCATCTCGGCAAAGCCCCGCCGGTGGCAGATGGAGGCGCCGTACTGCTTCCCCAGGCCGATGGCCAGCATTTTCATAATGCCGCTCTCGAAGGTCCCGTGGAAGTCCGTGTGGGGCTTGATCCGGCCCACGGGCACCACGTAGTCGCAGGACAGGGCAAAGGCGTCCATGCGGACCTCCAGCCCCTCGGCGGACCAGCCCACGTGGCCGGTCTCCATGGAGGCGTGAATTTCACAGCCGCAGAATTCCTCCGTGACGCCGTAGTGCTCCAGAACGGCCCGCTGTCCCTGGGCGGTGGCCCCGCCGTGGCTGCCCATGCCGGGGACGATGTAGGGCGTGCAGCCCGCCCGCTTCACCTCCTCGGCCAGCGTGCGGAGGATCACCGCGATGTTGGCGATCTCCCGGCTGGAGCCGGGGAAGCAGACGGTGGACCCCGGCTTGAGGCGATCCAGGGTACCCTCCCGCCTCAGCGCGTCCCGGACCGCCTGGGCCGGGTCCTCGACGTGGGTATCGTCCATCCGGTTGTAGACCTTGCAGAAGCGGGGAATCTGGACATCCTGAAGCAGCTCTCTTACTACGCTCATAGTTGATTTTCCCTTTCTCGTTTTTTTCCGGCGGTCCCTCAGGTCCGCGTTTCCTCGGGCTGTTCCGGCAGCGGGACCGTCTCCCCGCCATCGGAGAACAGCCGTCTCTCCATCGTCTCCCGGTCCAGCATGGTGATGACCTGGCACCCATGGAGCCCGTCGCCGGACCCGTCGGAGAAGTCGAAGGTCCCGCAGATGCCCTGGTAATCCGTAATGGACAGCAGGCCGCGGCGCAGGTCCTCGCTCTCCAGGCTCTCGGCCCTGCGGAAGGTCTCCGCCAGAATCATCATCGCGTCATACCCCCGGTAGGCGGTTTCCGCTGTGGGCATGGTGCCGTACATTCTGATATAATTTTCCAGGAAGGCCCGCTCCTTTTCCGAAACCGCCTGAGTGGGAGAGGGGGGGATGGTGTTGGTGCAGGCGTAAATCAGCCCCGTGAGGTTGTCCCCGGCCTCCAGCCGGGAGGAGCTGTTGGCAAAGCACTCCGGCCCGTAGATGGCCCCCTGGTAGCCGATGTCCTCCCGAAGCTGCTTGAGCTGCGTACCGGCGTTTTCACTGGTGGCATACAGGATAACGGCGTCGGGTTCCGCCGCCTTCATGGACAGAAAGTCCTCTTTAAAATCTGTCTGGGTAATGTCGTTGCTTCTGTTCCAAACCAGTTTTATGGAGGGATCCTCCCGGATGCGGGCAATCAGAGCCCGGCCGCCGGCCTCGGCGTACTCCGTGGTGCAGTAGTACACCGCCACCCGGCGGTATCCCGCCTCCTTGACGGAGGCGAAGATGGCGTCGTCGTAGCTCTTGGAGTTGCCGGAGGAGCGGAATAAATACCGGTGCCCCACGTTTGTCCAGATATAGCTTGTCCCCATTCCGATCTGGAGGACCTGGGCCTGTTCCGTGATAGGGGCCGTGCGGATGATGTTCCCGCTGGTGTGGGAGCCGATAATGGCGTCTACCTGGTCCTCCTCAATCATTTTTCTCACAATGGAGACGGCCTTGGCCGGGTCCGTCTGGTCGTCGTACTCAATGAGGCGGATCTCCTTCCCGTTGATTCCCCCGGCGTAGTTGATCTCCTCCGCAGCCAGGCGGCAGCCCTGCTGCCCCATCTGGCCCAGCAGGGACGCGGACCCCGTCAGGGACGCGTAAAAGCCCACCTTGATATAGGGTCCCTCCTCCCGGACCACCCGGGGCTGAACCGGCGGCTCCTCCTCCGGCGGGGGCGTATGGTTTTCCGTCCCGAAAGCCATGATAGACAGGAGCAGCGCCGCGCATAAAGCCAGAACGGCAAGGGCCTTCCGCGTCATACTCCCCCTCCTTTCCCCAGTGGATTTCAACAGGCGCCATTGTATCCATCATACCGGATTTGCCGCCGCCTGTTTAGTAAAATATTCTGCTCCTTTAGCAAACAGCTCTCAAATTAAAAAATGGAGCTACAAAAAAGAGACCGGATGTTGTACTATATGCTTAAATCCCGCCAAGACCCCGCCAAGGATATCTGTTCAAACTCACAGTTGGGAGGAGGATGCGATGAATCTCCGGTGGTTTCCCGAGTATATACCCATTCAGATAAAGATGTTCCTCTGCCTGTTTCTGACGGTCATTGTGCCTTTGCTGATTTTTATCCCTATGCTGCATACCTATCAGAACGCCGTGCAGGACGAGGAGATTGTGTATATCAACCAGGAGCGGTCCAATCAGACCAGCGAGCAGCTGGACATGGTTTACGAGCAGATCAACGCCGTCTCCAACCTCTATTTTCTGGACACCGAGATTGAGGCCATCCTCCGCACGGGGCTGATTTACGATTACCAGCAGCTGGCCCAGGACAACGAGAAAATTATCCGGCTCCAGCAGCGGTACGACAAAACGCTGCCGAAGGTAAACCTCCACGTCACCATCATATCGGACGACAACCGCATCTACGGGGACGGCTCCTATGACACCAGAAACGTCCCCCTCTCGGGAAAGGACCGGCAGCGGTGGTATCAGCAGCTTTTGCTGTCCCCGTGGCAGACGCTGTGGATTAAGGACGACTATCTGGACAGGCTTCACGGCGTGTCCAATACCCGCTATATCTACAGCGTGCGCTTTTTAAAGCGCTTTGACGACTGGAAAAACCAGGGCATCCTCATTGTCAGCTTCCTTGAGAGCGACCTGGCGAAGCTGTACGCCAACACGGTCCCCAAATCGGGAAGCGTCTTCATCCTTAACCGGGACGGCGGCCTGGTCTCCATGATTGACAACGCCAACGTCTATTCCTCCGGCCTTCTGGACCGGCTGCCCGAGGGCTACTCCTCCACCTACAAGGAAAAGCTCAACGGCGTCGAGTACCAGATCGTGCTCAACACCGTGCGGAACCCCCTGTGGCGGACGGTCATCGTCACGCCGGACCAGCAGCTCCGGGTGCAGTATAAAAACACCAGCCTCATCCCCGCGCTGACGGTTCTGTTCATCCTGGTGGTGGCGGCCTTCTCCTTTGTCTTCTCCCACTATATCGTAAAGCCCATTGAAAAGCTCACCAAGAACGTGCAGCAGCTGGGGCAGTCCGGCACCCTGTCCGATCGGATTGAAATCTGCTCCCGGGACGAGGTGGGCGTCCTCTCCTCGGAGTTCAACGACATGCTGGACCGCATCGACAAGCTGATGACCGCCATGGTCAGCGAGCAGGAGGCAAAGCGAAACGCGGAGCTCCAGTCCCTCTACGCCCAGATCGACCCCCACTTCATCTACAACACCCTTTCCTCCATCCGCTTCCTGGTCATCTCCGGGGACGCCAAGCGGGCGGACAGCGCCCTGTACGATTTCATCACCCTGCTGCGAAGCTCCATCTCCGCGGGGGACGAGCTGTGCCTGATTCAGCAGGAGATTGACCTCCTGAAGCGCTACATCCGCATTCAGCAGCTCTTTTTCGACAGGCCCTTCCAGGTCATCTGGGACATCGCGCCGGACGTTCGCTTCTGCAAGATCATCCGGCTGACGCTCCAGCCCATTGTGGAAAACGCGATTCTCCACGGTCTCAAAAGCAAGGACGGATACCGGAAGCTGAGCGTCAGGATTCAATCCGAGGGAAACGACATCCTGATTACTATCTCGGACAACGGAGCCGGCACCGACAAGGTGCTGAACTTCGACCAGGTCTCCAGCGAGTACAGCAAAAACATCGGCCTGAAAAACGTTCACAGCCGGATTGTCCTGCACTTCGGAAGGCCCTATGGGCTTCAGTTTTCCAGCGCCGTGGGCGAAGGCACGGTTGTGACCATACGGATGCCCAGAATTGAAAGCCAGAGGGAGATCATGTGATGTATATTTTGATTGTAGACGACGACGCCTTGATCCGAAAATGGCTCACCATGCTTTTGAAGCAGATTCCCAACCGGGAGATCTCCGTGGACGCGGCGGAAAACGGCGTCCAGGCCCTGAAGAGCATTCAGAACGGGCCCGTCCCGGACCTCCTGATTACCGACATCAAAATGCCCCAGATGGACGGGCTGGAGCTGTGCCAGGTGCTCAAGCGGAATTTCCCTCAGATTCCCGTGGTCATCCTGAGCTCTTACGACGAGTTCCCCTTTGTGAAAAAGGCCCTCCAGCTGGGGGCGATTGACTATATCCTCAAGGCGGACATGTGCCTGGAGGACATCTCCAGCGTCATTGAGCGGGCGGAAAAGAGCGGAAGCGTAAACGCCGTGCCCGCCGATGATTTCAGCTACGCCAAGGAAAAGCGCCGCCTGCTGGAGGATTACATGAAGAGCGGCCGGAAGGACGACCACACGTTTTTGCTGCGGCTGGACCCCCGCTTGCAGCTTGAGACCCTGACGCTGATGATGTTCCGTCTGGACCGGAATGTGGACAGCATCCTGGGGGCGCTGGCCGGCCAGCGCTGCCCCCTGGAGGCGGTCCTGGTCCCCTATGACGAGACGGCGTATCTGCCCTTCATCCACGACGGCGGCGCGTCCGGCGGTTCCTCCATGCGGAAAAGGGCCTCCGTCAGCCAGTTCCTGAAATACCTGCCCTTCCCGGTGGATGCCTGGAGCACTGTCCTGAACTGCGGCGAGGTCGGCGTTTACGCCGGAATCCAGACCTGTCAGGACGTGCTGGACTTCAAGCTCTACTACTCCCTGGACAGCTTCGAGCAGATCGCCTACCGCGGGCGGGGTGAGGCCGTGCAGATTGCGCAGATTCCCTTTTACAAGAGCTTTTTCGAGGTCGCCGGGCGCTACCAGATCAAGGAGGCCGAGGAGCTCATGCGGAAATGCCTGGACACGCTGCACGGCATGTACTGCCACCCCTCGGACATCAAGCAGTATATCAGCGGCATGTGCCACAAGCTCCTCTCGGACATGTCCATGTTTGAAACCGGCGGGGACTGGTTCAGCTCCACCCTGGAGCGGCTCCACGAGGTGGAGAGCGCCCCCACCCGGGCCGCCCGCAAAAGCGCCCTGGAGCGATTCTTTGAGCAGTACGGCGCCGCCCTCTCCTCCGCCGCCCCCAAGCGGTCCAACGCGGTGCTGCAGGCCCTGGCCTATATCGACGAGCACTACGCCGAGAAAATCTCCCTGGAGCAGATCGCCGCCCAGTCCCATGTGAACAGCACCTATATGAGCGAGCTCTTCAAAAAGGAAATGGGCGTCAGGCTGATTGACTATATCAACAACCTGCGGGTGATTCACGCCTGCGAGTACCTGCGCTTCAGCAACTACTCCATGGGACAGATCGCCGAGCTCTGCGGCTTCAACGACCAGAATTACTTCACCAAGGTCTTCAAAAAGTTCCTGAATACCACCCCGTCCAACTACCGTGTGGATTTCAAGCGGTAGGAAGGACCGGGAGAGAGACGCCGCCCTTATTGGGGCGGCGTCTTTTCGAGTCCAGTGGAGGGGTCCATTGGGAAAAAATTTTACTAATCCGGCCTCGCGTCCGAAGATTGAAAGAAACAATCCGAATCTTTCCTGTGGACGGTGCGCCCTCCGAAACTATACACTATATACAAAGCCGCCCGGAGCTCAATCCGTTTCTTCGTGAAATATGCCGTTTCCGGTGACGTTCTGAGTTGGCTGACTTTTTGAAAAGGAGATTGTAGAGATGAAAATGAAGAAATGCCTTGCCCTGCTCCTCGCCCTGGTGCTCTGCGCCGGAACGCTGGCCGGCTGCGGAGGGAAATCCGATTCCGCCCCCGCCCCCGCCGGCAAAGCGCCCGACTCCTCCGCCTCCTCTCAGGAGCCCGCCGCGCAGCCTGCCGCCGACCCCGTCATCGTGAAAATCGGCTATGAGAACAACCCCGGGGAGCCCATTGACCAGGCCTGCAACGCCTGGGCGGAATACCTGTCCGAGCTGTCCGGCGGCACCATGGAAATGCAGTGCTATCCCTCCTCTCAGCTGGGCGCCAAAAACGACATCATCGACCAGATGCTGGCGGGAGACAACGTCATCACCCTGGCCGACGGCGCCTTCCTGGCCGACCGGGGCGCCCCCGACATGGGCATCCAGTTCGCCCCCTTCCTCTTCGACACCTACGACGAAGCCTGGAAGCTGGTGGAGAGCGACTGGTGGGAAAAGCAGTCCGCCATCTGCCGGGAAAACGGCCTGGAGCTTTTGACCAGCAACTTTGTCTACGGCACCCGGAACCTCATGACCACCAAGCCCGTACACTCCGTCAGCGACATCAAGGGCATGAAAATCCGGGTCCCCAACAACACCATCCAGGTGAAGGGCTTTGAGGCTCTGGGCGCGGCCGCCACGCCCATGGCTCTGGGCGACGTTTACATGGCCCTTCAGCAGGGCACCATCGACGGCGTTGAGAACCCCGCCTCCGCCCTGCTGGGCCTGGGCTTCGGCGAGGTGGCCAAGAACCTGACCGTCACGGCCCACGTCCTCAACACCACCCTCTGGCTGACCGGCACCAAGTGGTTCGACACCCTGACCGCCGAGCAGCAGCAGTGGCTGAAGGAATCCGGCCAGAAGGCCGGCCTGGTGTCCCAGGACCTGGACAAGAAGCTGGAAGCGGACGCCCTCGCCTCTCTGGAGGCCCAGGGAGTGGAGGTCTACTACCCCACCGAGGAGGAGATGGCCGGCTTCAAGGAGGCCGCCCTGAACTTCTATGAGTACCCCGAGATTCAGGCCCTCTTCTCCGACGGCCTCTATGACGAAATCATCTCCGTCATCAAGTAAACAAAGGCCCGTCTGATCGGCGCATTCCATCCGGGCGGCCGGGGAACCTCTCCGGCCGCCCCCCTTAGACCCCGTTTGAAAACTGCCAAAACGCCCGGACGGCGGAGACCCGCCCCGCCGGGGAGAGCCCCCGCCGCCGGACCTTCCGGCAGCTTTCAAACATGGCCTCATCAACAAAAAGGAAAAAGGAGGGACTTGACCGGTGGAGCATAACCAGAACCCGAAGCGGCAGACGCTTCTGACGATTGTGGGCAATCTGGACATCATCATCAGCGGACTCGCGCTGGTTGCCCTGGTGCTGATCACCTTCCTGGGCGTGATTGCCCGGCGGGTGTTCAACAGTCCGTTTGCCTGGCAGGAGGAGATGCAGGTCTTCTGCACCCTCTGGCTGGTGTTCATCGCCTCCGGGGCGGTTTTCCGCACCATAGACCACATCTCCATTGAGCTGGTGGTGGACGCCCTGGGAGAGAAGCTCAAGTGGGCCGTCGAGCTGTTTGTCTACCTGGTCGTGATGGCCACGCTGGCCTTTACGCTCTACAGATCCTATCTGCTGGTAGCGCAGCTTTACGAGACCGAGCGGCTGACCAACATCCTGAAAATCCCCTATTACCTGGCGTACATTCCCTTCCCCATCGGCTGTGTCCTGATGATGGTCAGCGACACGGTGGTCACGGTACGGCGCCTCTTTTTGAAGCGCGGAAGCAGCACAAAGGAAGAGGAGGCGGAAACAGATGCATCTTGATCTTGTCGCCATCGCGGCGGTTGTCATGCTGGTGATGCTGTTCCTGAAGGTCCCGGTCTTTATCTCGATTCTCTGCTCCTGCACCCTCTATTTCACCCTCCAGACCGGCACTCCGGTCCAGATTTACGCCCAGCGGGTCTGCGCCAGCCTGGAGAGCACGGCGCTTCTGGCCATCCCCTTCTTCACCACCGCCGGCGTGCTGATGAACTACTCCGGCGTCACCCGAAGAATCATGGACTTCTGCGCCCTGGTCACCGGCCGGTGGGCCGGCGGCTTGGCCCAGGTGAACGTCCTGCTCTCCACCCTGATGGGCGGCCTCTCCGGCTCCAACCTGGCCGACGCCGCCATGGAGGCCAAGATGCTGGTGCCCGAGATGGAGAAAAACGGATACAGCAGAGCTTTCTCCACCGTCGTCACCGCCGTCTCCGCCCTGATTACGCCGCTGATTCCCCCGGGAATCGCCATGATCATCTACGGCACGGTGGCCCAGGTCTCCATCGGCAAGCTCTTCGTCTCCGGCCTGGCCATCGGCGCCATCTGCTGCATCGCGATGATGCTGCTGGTGCGCTTCCTGTCCATCAAGAAGGGCTACGCCCCCATGCGCACGGAAAAGCTGCCCAGGAAAGAGTTTTGGCTCACGGTGGTCCGGGCGCTGCCCCCCCTGGCCCTGCCGGTGGTCATCATCGGCGGCATCCGCCTGGGCTTTTTCACCCCCACGGAGGCCGGCGCCGTCTCCATTATCTACGCCCTGATTCTGGCGGTGGTGTACAAGGAGATGAACTTCCAGCAGTTCCTCCAGGCCGTGCGGGAAGCCGTGCTGTCCACCTCTCAGATTCTGGTCATCGTGGCCGCCGCCAACTGCCTGGGCTATATCCTCACCATTGAACAGATTCCCCAGACCATCACAGCCTTCCTGGTCTCCGTCATTCACAACAAGTACCTGTTCCTCCTGGCCGTCAACATCTTCCTCCTGATCGTGGGGATGTTTATGGAGGGCATCGCCGCGATGCTGATTTTGATTCCCCTCCTGGCCCCCGTGGCGGCGGCTTTCGGCATCGACCCCATCCAGATGGGCATGATCGTCGTCTTCAACCTCTCCATCGGCACCCTCACCCCGCCGCTGGGAACCGTTATGTTCGTCACCTGCGGCGTCACCAAGTGTCCCACCAAGGACTTCCTCCGGGAGTGCGTGCCCTTCTACATCTACCAGCTCATCATCCTGCTGCTGATTTCCTATGTGCCCGCCGTCTCCCTGGGGCTTGTCAACCTGATTTACTGATACGCGGACAGCGCCCGGGAGCATCTGGACCTTCACGGGGGCCGGGACTGTCCTGGTCCCCGCAATCATTCAAAGCGCGGGGCCCCAGGCGAGGCCGCCCCGCAAAGGAGAAACGCACATGACAGATCTGACATTTTTCAAGACCAAGTTTCACATCTACCCGGAGTCGATTCATCACAGCGGGGACCTGACCTGCTTTCTGATCGACGCGGGGGACCGCGACCGCCTCTGCGTTGCGGGACAGGACCCCGCCTTCCCCGGCGAGCCCCGTTCCCAATCCGGCTATGCCTACACGGTCAGTGAGCTGGACCACGCCGCCGCCGTTTTTCTGCGGGATCGCTTCCCCTTCTGCGCCCCCGCCTCCGTCCTGGACCGCAAGACCACCTTCGGCGCGGGGGACCGGCTGGGCCTGGCGGGGCCCGGACTCCTGCGGGTCTTTCAGGAGTACGACGTTTTCCCGGTCCTCGCCCAGCAGTCCGTCCGGGAGCTGACCATGACCCGCCGGACCATGGACGACGTTGTCGACAGCGCCACCTTCGCGGTGTTCCGGGCGGGCTTCCATCGGGGCTTCGGCGTGGACGGCGACCATTTGAAGAACCTGGAGGAGGTCCGGGACGCCCTGTCCCGAGGCTGCACCATGATTACGCTGGACTGCAGCGACTTCCTGGACAACGCCGCCGGCGCCCTGCCGGATGAGGAACTGGAGGCGCGGCAGGCCGTGGATGAGACGCTGCGAAAGCGGTATCTGGACCGGCTGTTTGAGCTGGGCCCCCGGACCGTCCTCTCCTATGACCTGCCCGGCCTCCGGCGGATCGCGGCGGTCTACGGCAGCGCCATTGATTTTATCTGCCGGGTGTACCGGGACTGCATCCTCCCCTGCGGGAGAGAGGTGGACCTGGAGATTTCCCTGGACGAAACGCTGACGGTCACCTCCCCCCTGGCCCACTGCTTTGTGTCCAGCGAGCTGAAAATCCGGGGAGTCCGCTTTGTCACCGTGGCCCCCCGGTTCAGCGGGGAGTTCCAGAAGGGCATCGACTACATCGGGGACCCGGAGGTCCTGCGGGAGGAGGTCCAGGCGCACCACGACATCGCCCAGTATTTCGGGTACAAGCTCAGCTTCCACTCCGGCAGCGACAAGTTCTCCGTCTTCCCTATTCTGAGCGGGGAGACCCAGGGGCGCTTCCACATCAAGACCTCCGGCACAAACTGGCTGGAGGCCCTGCGGGTCCTCGCGGAGCGGGAGCCCGCCCTGTTCCGGCGGATGTACGGCGTGGCCCAGGCGACCTTCGCGGAGAACCGGCGGTTCTACCACGTGACGCCGGACCTCAGCGCCATCCCCGACGTGGCGGCTCTGGGTGACGAGGCCCTGCCCGGACTGCTGGACCAGACGGCCACCCGGCAGATGCTGCACATCAGCTATGGAAAAATCCTGGAGGACGAGGACCTGAAGGCCCGGCTGTACCATGCGCTTCGAGAGCACCGGCATGCCTACAGCGACGCGCTGTACCGCCACATCGGCCGCCACATCCAGACTCTGGGAATCCCCCGCCGCCCGCGGTGAGGCGGAGAAACGAAAAAAGATTGTGAGGAGGCCGCGCTATGAGAGCGATTTACATGAAAGAGCCCGGGGATGTCTCCCTGATCGACATCCCAAAGCCGGAGGTACGGGAAGAGGACGTTTTGATCCGGGTCCACAGGGTGGGCCTGTGCGGGACGGACCTGCAAAGCTACCGGGGTGTCGCCGCCCTTACGAATTTCCCGCTGGTGCCTGGGCACGAGCTGGGCGGGGAAGTGGAGTCCTGGGGAAGCGCCGTCCCCGACGGGCTGTTCTCGAAGGGGGACCACGTCACCGTGAAGCCCTACTTTAACTGCGGGCACTGCTATCCCTGCGATATCGGGCGGATCAACTGCTGTGAGAACAGCCGGACCATGGGCGTACAGATGCAGGAGGGCGCGCTGAGCGACTACATCTCCGTTCCCTACGGAAACGTGCTCAAGTGCGGCGGCCTGTCCTATGAGGAAATGGCCCTGATTGAGCCCCTCTCCGTGGGCGCCCATCTGGTGACGCGGGCCAATATCTCCGCCGGGGAGTACGTTCTGGTCTTCGGGTGCGGCGTCATCGGCTCCGGGGCCATCTCCGCCGCCTATTTCAGGGGGGCCAAGGTCATCGTCGCGGACATCGCCAGCGAAAAATTTGAAACCGCCAAGGCCATCGGGGCGTTTGCCTGCGTCAACCCCCAGACGCAGAATCTGCGGGAGGAAATCGCCAGGATCACCGGCGGCGCGGGGGTTTCCGTGGCTCTGGAGGCCATCGGCCTCCCCGGCACCATGGCGGAGGCCATCGAGGCGGTGAACTTCGCCGGGCGGGTCGGCTATGTGGGCTACTGCAAAAAGCCCCTGGAGGTCAACGCGACGCTGATTGTCAAGAAGGAGCTGACCATTGTGGGCTCCCGGAACTCCACCATTGAGGAGTTCCGGCAGGTTCAGGAGAACATCGCCACCGGAAGGCTGGACTTCAAGCGGCTGATCTCCGCCGCCTACGCCCCGGAGGACGCCGGGAAAGCCTTCGCCGAGTGGGACGCCGCGCCGGGCCGCTTTGTGAAGATACAGGTTTGCTTTGACTGACGGTTCCTTCCCGCGCGGGCAGCTGCCCATGGGGCCCGCAGAAACCGAAAATGAAAAGGCCTGGGGAACACCCCAGGTCTTTTTCTTTTGCCGCTCATCCCCGTCCCGGCGGGCTCAGGACTTTCGGAAACGCTTTTTGCACCGCACCAGCGCCGCGCGATACCTCGGATACAGCCAGGTGACCACCCAGGTATTTTCCAGGCGGTACCAGGCGGCGTCCTTGAGCATCTTCCAACGGCTGGTTCTTCTGACCTGATGGGTCAGGCGGCCGCTCCCTTCGGCCTGATGGGTCAAGCGGAGGTGGTCCGGCCAGTGAATCGTATTGTGGTATTTCCTGGAGAGCTGGTCCCTCCGGTTCAGCTTCCAGCGGGCGATGCGGGCCAGGGAGTTCTGGTCCTGGATGCGGCAGACGGCGGCGATATCGTCCACCAGGCTCTCATAGTCCAGGTACTTCTTCTCCTCCTGGGCCTGAGTCAGCTTCCGGCGGGAGTGGCTGTTTTCCCGGAGGCACACGCCGTACAGGCGCTGCTGGAGGGTGGGGCAGCGGTAGTAGTACAGGAAGGGGAGGAGCATCTGGAAGTTCTGCCCCACGTCGTACTGGGGAATTTTCCGCTGGGGGTAGATGGCGAAGAAGTCCTCGCTCCTGAGCATGTAGCACCCGCAGGAGACGAAGGTCTTAATCTCCAAGACATCCCAGAACAGGTCGTCCTTGTTCAAATCCCCCGTCTTCTCGTCGGGGGTTCCGGCCTTGCCGGTTTTGCCGTCGAAGTAGTAGGACAGGCTGCGGACGCAGTGGTAGACCGGCTGCTTCCGGAGGAAGGACACCCTCGCCTCCACGGAGGAGGGCTCCAGCACGTCGTCGCTGTCCGGCCAGATGAGGTACTCCCCCGTCACGAAGGGCAGCCCGTGATTGATGGCCCCGGAGGCGCAGGTGTGAGGGGCCGGAACAATGCGGTAGCCATAGCCCCTGGCGGTGAATTTCTCCCGGTAGCTCTCCGCCACCGCCAGGGTGTTGTCCTCGGACCCGTCGTCCACCAGAATCATCTCAATGCGGTCATAGGTCTGGCCCAAGATGGAGTCCAGCATCCGGGACAGGTGCCCCTCTCCGTTGAACACCGGCGTCACCACGGACACCAGCCCCTCCTTAAACGGCGGGAAGTCTGCCGGAAGCTGGGGCGGCTGGCGGACCAGGCCCGGCTGATTACTGATGCCGCCATTCCAGTCCCAGCCGATTTGATCCAAAAAGCGGACGTATCGGTCGCAGATGCCCTCTACGTCCGTGCCGAAGGCCACCTGCCGCCCCTGGTGAAGCCACAGGACCTTGTTGCACATCTGCCGGACCTGCTCGATGGAGTGGGAGACCAGAATGGTGGTCGCGCCGTTGGCAATGATACTTTTCATTTTGGCCTCGCTCTTTTTTCGGAAGGCGCCGTCGCCCACGGAAAGCACCTCGTCCAAAATAAGGATATCCGGGTTTACCAGGGAAACGATAGAAAACGCCAGGCGGGACCGCATCCCGGAGGACAAGTGCCGGAATGGGCGGTCCTGAAAGTCCCGGAGCTCGGCGAAGTCGATAATCTGGTCGTACATCTCGTTGATAAACTGCCGGGAATAGCCCAGGATGGCCCCCCGGAGGTAGACGTTTTCCCGGACCGTAAGACTCCCGTCAAACCCGCTGCCCAGCTCCAGCAGAGAGGCCATGACGCCCTCTCTCCAGATTTCCCCCTCCGTGGGAGGCATGATGCCGGAGAGCGTTTTCAGCAGCGTGGTCTTCCCCGCGCCGTTGACGCCGATGACCCCCAGCATGTCCCCCTTTTCCAGGGTAAAGCTGATGTCCCGGTTGGCCCAGAACTCCGTGACGCGGTACTTCCCTGTAATCCGCCGCTGGATGTACTCCAGAATGCCGATGTCCTTGAAGTCACCGGTCTTATAGCGGATGGAAACGTTGCTTACCTTTAACACACTCACAGTTATCACCGTCACTCAAAGTAGCTTAGATAGGAGTCTTTAAACTTCCAATATATCCCGCAGCCCAGCGCCAGGGCGGCGAGGGTATAGGCCAGTATGAGCAGATGGAACTCCAGCGACGGCGTCACGCCGTCCAGCACCACCTGCCGGAAATAGCGGATGAAGCAGTACACCGGGTTAAGCAGGAACACCCGTTGAATCAAGGGCGGGTAGCTGTTCACGTTGTAAAAAACAGCGGAGAGGTACATCAAAAGGCGGACAATGACATTCCAGAGATATTGGATATCCCGGAACAGCACCAGCAGCACGGCCAGGAAGAGCCCCAGGCCGATATTGAACACCACCATGCACAAAATGGGGTACAAGAGAAGAAGGAACCGGGGGGTGACGGCCACGCTGTCCAGCAGGCAGAAAACCAGGAACACGCACATAGTCAGGGCGAAATTGCAGAGAAGCTGTGTGTTCTTAGAAAGGAGAAAAATGTACCTGGGCATATTGACGCGGCTGTAAATCTGCACGTTGCTCCGCAAGGTGAACATGCCCTGGGAGGTACTGTCCGAGAAGAAGGAAAAGGCCAGAGTCCCGCAGAAAAGAAAGGTGGTGTAGTGCTCAATGCTATGGCCAAAAAACTGCGTAAAGACCAGGCGCATGACCAGCAGTGTCAGCAGTGGGGACAGAACGCTCCAGACCACGCCCAGAACGGCGCCCCGGTATTGGTTTTTAAAGTCCCGCTTCACCAGCTCCTCAAAGAGGAAGCCATATTTCTTCCAATCTGTAGCCATTCCTCGCTCCAATTCTGAACTCTCTCAGGGCCATCCGTCTTTTTGAAAAAACAGCTGACCTCAGCGGCTTCGGCCTTTCAACCATGTGGGTCTTCTCTCTGACTCTTTTGGACTTCCTCTAAAAACTTCTCTCCGTCAATCTCCTGGAGCAATCGGGGGAACGACAGGCGGCGGTAATACTTCATAAAAACCGCCCGCCCCTCGGAGGCCGGAGTGGGACCGGTCAATCGAGGTTGCAGCGTTTCCTCCCGGCGGCATTGGAAATATTCCAGCCGGTCCCGCACCGCCTCCCAGGCGGCCCGGCCCCGGGCCGTATGGAGGATTACCAGGGAAATTCCCATCCCGTCGTCCATCTCCGGGCGGACCTTCTCCACGCCCCAGAAGTCCCCGATGGTGATGTCGCTGTCCCGTTCCGGCGCGCAGTAGGGGCACGCGTGACAGGCGGGGCGCAGGGTGTAGTTCCGAAACATGAGCTGGCAGTAGGGGTCCGAATTGAGGGGCCCGGCGTACTCCGTTCCGTCTATGGTATAGGCCCGGGTGTGGCCGCTGTCCCGGTTCCGCTTGTCCCGGAAGGAAAAACCGGTGAGGCGGCCTCCGTGAACCTTCTGGAGGTGCCGCACGTAGCGCTCCCAGACGCCGGGGGAGGGCACGCCGTAGCAGACCAGGTCCACGGCCAGGAGTGCCGGATAGGGGCGGCCCAGAAAGCGCCGGAGGGCCTGAACCTGGCAGGGCATCCCGCAGAAGAGGACCTGCCGTCCCTCCTTCAATCGCGCCTCCACCTGGCGGTAAACGCCGTCCAGGCGGCTTTGCACGTACTTTGTCCGCTTGAGGCCCTCCAGCTCCTCCTCGTTCCGGGCCTCCCGGTGGACCACAGCCATATGTTCGTCATAGGCCGCGCCGTACACCACGCCCCCCTGGGCGAACACGTGCCGGGCCAGAACGGGGAACATGCCCCCGGAGGAGCTGCCCAGCCGGAGGCCCTCCTCTTTGGCCCTGGCCCCGAAGTACAGGTGCTCCAGGGCCTCCGGTTCCGGGCGGGGCAGGGGACACACCTGCTGGCACCGCCCGCAGGAGACGCACCTCAGGCGGCTGACCTTTGGATAGAGGAACCCCTCCCGGTCCCGCGCCATGCGGACGGCGTCCTTGGGGCAGACATCGGCGCAGGCGCCGCACCCGCAGCAGCCTTCTTTTCGCATGTAGAGCTTCAATCGGGTTTCCCCCTTTGCTGAGCTAATAAATCTGCGCCCGGATGAACTCCTTTGACAGAGCGGCGTTCTCCTGAGACCGGGCCTGGACGGCCTCCCAGTCGATGGGGGCGTCGATCTCCGCACCCTCTTGGTAAAGGCGGTCCTCCAGGCCGTGGACATGGAGGACGCCCCGAGTCCGGGCCCCCAGGGTGCTATGGAGGAAGACCAGGAAGCGCTTTTGGTAGATGATGCTGAAAGCCGCAGCGTGGAAGGAGTTGGTGACCACGTAATCCGCGTGGTGAAGGTAGCCCAGGAACTCCGAGGGCCCGGCGGCGCGGTCCACCACGAAACCCTCCTCACCCGCTCCTCCGGCGGCTTCCAGCTGCACCACGGGCAGGTCCTTCTCCTGGGAGAGGCTGCGGGCGTAGTCGTAGAGGGCCGGGTCCCGTTCCGTGGCGTAAAGGAGGATAAAGCCCTCCCGTTCCGGCGGGCGCTCCACCCGCTGCCAATCCTCCCGGCCAATGAGAAACACCGGGTCCAGCACCGCCGTCACGGCGTCGTCCCGGAATTTTTCCAGGTAGGGAACCGCCTCCGCCTCCCGGACGGAGACCGCGTCCACATGGCGCAGAAGGGCGGAGAACTCCTGGTCGTACCGTTCCGGCAGGGCGGCGCTTCCCAGGCTGGCGGCGTAGGCCACCACCCGTTTTTTACAAGGGTTGGGGAACGCGCCGAAATAGGCCCGCCGCAGTCCCAGGGTGATGTCGGGGTTCCAGATCTGGTCGCTGCCCACCACGAAGCACCGAATGGGCAGGAGGGAAAGCTGCCAGGTGAAGAACCGCGGCAGCCGCCCCCTGGTGAGATACTGCCGGCGAAAGCGGCGCATATTGTCCCGGCGGCGGAAGAAGTCCGAGCCCATGGCTCTGTTTCGGTACCATCCGGCCAGAGCGCTTTTTCCAAGGCGGAGAAATCCCCCCTTCCCAGAGTAAGGCACATAGGGAATATACCAGTGCCGCCCGGTCATATAGGGCGGGCTGTAGGGAACGACGGCGGCGTCCAGGCCCGCCTGGCAGAGATAGGTCTTTAAGCCGTAAGCCTGGAGCATCGCGCCGAAGTTGTCGGAACAGTGAAAGGTCAGGATGCCGATTTTATGGGTCATATCGTCCGCTCCTCCTTCCATCAAGGCCCTCAGATACCTCAGATACCAAATCCCGCTGTACAGGCAGTATTTGCAGAGCCAAATTCCGCTGTACAGGCAGCGCTTGACGAACCAAATCCCTCTGCGCAGGCAGCGCTTGACGAACCAAATCCCTCTGTGCAGACAGCGCCTGCTGTACCTCCAGACACGCCTCAGATGTTTACGGAGGGAGGAAACCATTCGATATATCTGGTAACAGGGGTAATTAAAAAAGAACCATCGGAACGGCAGCCGGACATCCCGCGGCAACTCAAGGAAAATAGGCTGTCGGCATTCGGCGGCGGCAATCTTCCGTATGGCTGCCATGCCGGCGGCGTCCTTGGCCTGACACTGAAGGATATAATTGCTCTGGAGGCGTTTGAGAAGTTCCAACTCCCACATCTGGACGGCATGCTCGTCGCCAGCCGCAAGGTCGTACTCTTGCAAAAGGTGATAGACAGTATAGTAACGGGGATTTGTATACAGGTTGCTGGAATTGGTCAGGCTCTCCGGGAAGCGCGAATAATAATACCACTCTTGAAGTGTAAAAGCCACCTGTACAAAGTGGTAAAACAGCTGGTTAACAAAATATGTATCCTCCCCCAAAAAGAGGTCCTCTCGGAACCGCAGCTCCCCCACGGCGGAGCGGCGGATCATTTTGCCCCCAGCGCCGGATATAAACCGCGCGTACTTGCGCATAAGGCCCGGAGACTCCTCCCTGGGCGGCGCTTCCCAAACGGGCCTCTCATCGCGAACGGAGGCGGCGCTCAGAGCCGGGTCCACCAGCTCGGGTTTCAGCTTGGCCTGAGCGCAGGCCAGAAAATCCGCGCCGGTCCTCCGGGACTGCAAAATCATCTCCTCCAGCAGCAGGGGGTGAATGGCGTCGTCGCTGTCCAGGAAAAAGAGATACTCCCCCTGGGCGATATCCAGCCCCCGGTTCCGGGCGGCGGAGACGCCGCCGTTCTCCTGGGAGAAGACGCGAATCCGGGAGTCGGCGGCGGCAAACTCCCGGCAGATGTCCGCCCCCCGGTCCGTGGAGCCGTCGTCGATGACGATTGCCTCCCAGTTCCGGTAAGTCTGGTCCAGCAGGGACTGGAGGCAGCGCCGTATATAGGGTTCCGCGTTGTACATGGGAATGATGACCGATACGTTTTCCTGTTCCATAAGCCCGTCGATGTCCCGGCCCCCGCCGCTCCTTTCCCCCGAAATCAGCACCTTACAACCCAATTATACGGCATGGCCCGGGGGAAAGCAACACAAATATTTCCCAGGCGGCCATTGACACGGGCCCCGGCGGGGGCATATAATCCCTTTACCTTTGATTGACAGGGGGGACTCTTACTATGAGCAGAATTTACACATCCGCCGAGGAGCTCATCGGCGGGACGCCGCTGCTGGAGCTGGCCCGCGTTGAGAAGCGGGAGGCCCTGGAGGCCAGACTGCTGGCCAAGCTGGAGTATTTCAACCCCGCCGGAAGCGCCAAGGACCGGGTGGCCAAGGCCATGCTGGACGACGCCGGGGCCAGGGGCCTTCTGAAACCGGACTCCGTCATCATCGAGCCCACCTCCGGCAACACGGGCATCGGCCTGGCCTCCGTGGCCGCCGCCAGGGGCTACCGGGTCATCATCGTGATGCCGGAGACCATGAGCGTGGAGCGCCGCCGGCTCATGGGGGCCTACGGCGCGGAATTGGTCCTCACAGAGGGGGCCCTGGGCATGAAGGGGGCCATCGCCAAGGCGGAGGCCCTGGCCGGGGAGATTCCGGGCAGCTTCATCCCCGGCCAGTTCGTCAACCCCGCCAACCCGGCGGCCCACCGGGCCGCAACCGGGCCGGAAATCTGGGCGGACACCGACGGGCAGGTGGACATCTTCGTGGCCGGGGTGGGCACCGGCGGCACCATCACCGGCGCGGGCCAATACCTCAAGGAGCGGAATCCGGCCGTCAAGGTGGTGGCGGTGGAGCCCGCCTCCTCCCCCGTGCTCAGCGGAGGGGCCGCCGGGGCCCACCAGATTCAGGGCATCGGCGCGGGCTTCATCCCCGATGCCCTGGACACGGGGGTCTACGACGAGGTCATCCCCGTGGAGGACGCCGACGCCTACGCCGCCGGGCGGCTGGTGGGCCGGGCCGAGGGCGTGCTGGTGGGCATTTCCTCCGGCGCGGCGGTCTGGGCGGCCATTCAGGTATCCAAGCGGCCTGAGAACCGGGGCAAGACCATTGTGGTCCTGCTGCCGGACGCCGGGGACCGCTATCTCTCCACGCCGATGTTTGAGGACTGACGGGGGGGAAAATTCTCCCCCGGCGCATGACAGAAAGAGAGGGGATCACTGTGGAACTGAATCTTGAGGAGGCCCTGCGGTATCTGGGCATAAAGGGATTTCCGCCGGAGGAGCTGCGCCGGGAGACCGCCGCGGTGGCGGACAGGCTGACCGCCGCCCTCCGGCCCCGGTACGTCTACCGGGTGTTTCCCCTCTCCCGCGCCCCGGAGGGCGCGGCGCTGGAGGGAAGCGGCGTGACGCTGCCGGGGGAGACCGCCCGGCGGATGCTGGCGGACTGCGATCAGGCCGTCCTCCTGCTGTGTACCCTGGGGGCGGGCTTTGAGACCATGCTGCGGGCCGCCCAGGTCCGGGACATGGCCCAGGCGGCCATGCTGGACGCCTGCGGCAGCGCCTGGGTGGAGTCCGGCTGCGACGCCGCCCAGGAGGAGCTCCAGGCCCGGTTCCCGGGGCGGTATCTCACCGACCGGTTCAGCCCCGGCTACGGGGATCTGCCCCTGTCCCTCCAGCCCGCCGTCTGCGCCGCGCTGGACGGGGGGCGGCGTCTGGGGGTCCAGGTGGCGGAGAGCTTCTTAATGAATCCCACCAAGTCCGTCACCGCCGTCATCGGCCTGTCGGACCGGCCCCAGCCCGCCCGCATCCGGGGCTGCGGCTTCTGCCCCATGGCGGAGAGCTGCCCCGCGCGCAAAGGAGGAAAGAGCTGTGCTTCCTGATCGTATGAGAGACCGCGTCGTCCTTCTGGACGGCGCCATGGGCACCGTGCTCCAGCAGAGGGGCCTGGCCCCCGGCGGACAGCCGGAACTGCTGAACCTGACGGAACCGGACTTGCTGTTCTCCGTCTACCGGGACTACATCGACGCCGGAAGTCAGGTGGTCTACGCCAACACCTTCGGGGCCAACGCCCTGAAGCTGGCCCGCACCGGGCGCGGCGTGGAGGAGGTTGTCACCGCAGCGGTGTCCATCGCCAAACGTGCCGCCGGGGCGGAGGCCCTGGTGGCCCTGGACATGGGCCCCCTGGGAGAACTGCTGGAGCCCCTGGGCACCCTCACCTTTGAGCGGGCCTATGAGCTCTTCCGGCAGATGGCCCTGGCCGGGGCCGCCGCCGGGGCGGACCTGGCGGTCATCGAGACCATGACGGATCTCTATGAGGCCAAGGCCGCCCTGCTGGCGGTGAAGGAGAACACGGACCTGCCGGTCATCGTCACCATGTCCTTCGACGAGACCGGGCGGACCTTCACCGGCTGCACCGTGGCCTCCATGGCCCGGACGCTGGAGGGCCTGAGGGCGGACGCCATCGGCCTGAACTGCTCCCTGGGTCCGGACCGGCTGGCCCCCCTGCTGGAGGAGCTGGCCCGGAACACCCGCCTGCCCGTCGCCGCCAAGCCCAACGCGGGCCTTCCCGACCCGGCCACCGGCCTGTACGACATGGGGCCGGAGGACTTCGCGGCGGCCCTGGCCCCCTGCCTGGACCTGGGCGTCACCCTGTTCGGCGGCTGCTGCGGCACCTCCCCGGACTATATCCGCCGCCTCCGGCATGCCCTGGAGGGCAGACGCCCCGCCTCCCGGCGGTACGAGCCGGCGGGCTTCGTCTGCTCTCCCACGCGCCCCTGCCGCCTGGACGGCGTGCGGGTCATCGGCGAGCGGGTGAACCCCACGGGGAAAAAGCGCTTTCAGCGGGCCCTGCTGGAGGAGGACCTGGACTACATCCTGGACGTGGCCGTCCAGCAGGAGGACGCCGGGGCGGACATCCTGGACGTGAACGTGGGCTTCCCCGGCGTGGACGAGGCGTCCATGCTGCCCCGGGTGGTGAAGAAGATTCAGAGCGCCGTCTCCCTGCCCCTCCAGCTGGACTCCTCCAACCCGGAGGCCCTGGAGGCGGCTCTGCGGGTCTACAACGGCAAGGCGTCGGTGAACTCCGTCAACGGCGAGCCCCAGGTGCTGGAGCGGATTCTGCCCATTGTGAAAAAGTACGGGGCCGCCGTGGTGGGCCTGGCCCTGGACAAGGGGGGCATCCCTCAGACGGCGGAGGGCCGGGTGTCCGTCGCCCGGCGGATTCTGGAGGCCGCCCTGTCCTGCGGCATTCCCAAAGAGGACGTGTGGATCGACTGCCTGGTGCTGACGGCCTCCGCCCAGCAGGACCAGGCCATGGAGACCATAAAAGCCCTCCGGGCCGTCCAGGAGGAGCTGGGACTCCGGGCGCTTCTGGGGATCTCCAACATCTCCTTCGGCCTGCCCAACCGCGCCCTCATCGACCAGACCTTCCTGGTTCAGGCCCTGGGGGCCGGGCTGACCCTGCCCATTCTCAACCCCAACCAGCGGGAGGTGATGGGCGCCGTGGCGGCCTTCCGCCTGCTCTCCGGGGAGGACCGGGAGTGCCGGGCCTACGTGGACCGCTTCGCCGCCTCCCCCGCCCCGGCGGCCCGGGCCCCCGCCGCCTCCCTCACCCTGGAGGAGGCCGTCGTCCGGGGCCTGAAGGCCGACGCGGCCAGGCTGGCGAAAACGGCCCTGGAGGAGAGCGATGAGGTGGCCCTGGTGGAGGGCCAGCTGATTCCCGCCCTGGACCGGGTGGGCGCGGACTACGAGGCGGGGCGGGCCTTCCTGCCCCAGCTCCTCAGCGCCGCCGGGGCGGCCCAGGCGGTCTTTGAGGTCATCAAGACCTCCATAGCGGAAAAGGGCGGCGCGCCGGTGCGGAAGGGCCGCCTGGCGGTGGCCACGGTCCAGGGGGACATCCACGACATCGGGAAGAACATCGTCAAAACCGTCCTGGAGAACTACGGCTACGAGACCCTGGACCTGGGCCGGGACGTGGCCCCGGAGGTGATACTGGAGACGGTGGAGCGGGAGAAGCTCCCCCTGGTGGGGTTATCCGCCCTGATGACCACCACGCTCCCGGCCATGGAGGCCACGATTCGGCTGCTGCGCACCCTGCCCAAGCCCCCGGTGATCTTCGTGGGCGGCGCGGTGGTTACGCCGGAGTATGCCCGGCAGATGGGGGCGGACTACTACGCTAAGGACGCGCGGGCGTCTGTGGAGATTGCCCGGAGGGTGTTTGGCGCGTGAGTGAAAAAAAGGGGGACCCGGCCTCAGAAGCCGGGTCCCCTTTTTCCGTGGCGGAGGGCCGCCCTCAATTCACTGTGTACAACCGCGCAATTTGTGGTACAATAGAGAAAACTGTCAAACGGGGGAGGAGCCCACTATGAACAACGGCTTGACGGAACTGGATTTGAGAGAGCGGGAAATCGCCGGGCGGACGGCGGAGGACCGGGCCGGCGAACCCCGGCGGACGCCTCCTCCCCGCCCCAGGAGGCGGTCTCCAGGGCCCAGGCTGGACCTTTTGGCCCTGGCGGCCTCCGCCGCCGCGCTGATCCTCGCCGCCGCCGCGCTGGTCCTCGTTCTGCGGGGAAGCGGAGAGCCGGAAGCGCCGCCGGAACCGCCGGAGGAGGAGCCCATCACCTTCCGCTTCGGCGACATGGTGCTCACGCCCCTGGAGGGGATGCCCCTCAACCCCTACGACCAGGCGGCCTTCGGCGTGGACGAAAAGGGCCGGGTCACCTACGTCAAGGACGGGCGGCGGGCCCGGGCGGGAATCGACGTGTCCACCCATCAGAAAGAGATCGACTGGCCGGCGGTGGCGGCGGACGGCGTAGACTTCGCCATGCTCCGGCTGGGCCACCGGGGCTACACCGAGGGCGGGCTGTTCCTGGACCAGACCTTTGCCCAGAACCTCCGGGGGGCCCTGGACGCCGGGCTGGACGTGGGCGTCTACTTCTTCTCCCAGGCCGTCACCCCCCAGGAGGCGGAGGAGGAGGCGGACTATATCCTCCAGGTCCTGGACGGGCAGGCCCTGGCCTTCCCCGTGGCCTTCGACTGGGAGCCCATCGCCGGGGACTCCGCCCGGACCGACGATCTGGACGGGGAGACGCTGACCCGCTGCGCCGCCGCCTTCTGCAAGCGGATTCAGGACGCGGGCTACCGCCCGGCGGTGTACTTCAACCAGACCCAGGGCTACCTCCGCTACGACCTGCGGGACCTGACGGACTACGAGCTCTGGCTGGCGGAATACGACACCTCGCCGGATTTCTACTATCACTTCGACCTCTGGCAGTACACCCACACCGGCCGGGTGAACGGCATCCAGGGGGACGTGGACCTGGACCTGGCCTTTTGAGAAACGGGGCTGCGGGGCCGTCTTTCGGTGTAAGCGCCGGGAGGCGGCCCCGTCTCCGTAGGAAAATCGCAAGAAAATCCCAAGGGAAAACGGAGGAAAATCTGAATCGGCTGTGATACAATAACCGGGTCCATAAAATAGGGGGTCTCAAAAAAGCGGCGTCCTCCGGGGCGCGGAACCGGGAACAAGGAGCGGGAATATGAGCGTTCACATTCTGGTAGTTGACGGCGAGAAGGAGCTGGCCGATGTCATCGAGCTCTACCTGGTCAACGACGGCTATACCGTCCACAAATTCTACACCGGCGCGGAGGCCCTGGACTGCGTGGAGCACATGAAATTAGACCTGGCCATTCTGGACGTGATGCTCCCGGACGCGGACGGCTTCCAGCTCTGCCGGAAAATCCGGGAACGGTTTTTCTTCCCCATCATCCTGCTGACGGCCAGGTCGGACGACGGGGACAAAATCAAGGGCCTGACCATCGGGGCGGACGACTACATCACAAAGCCCTTCAACCCCCTGGAGGTGGCCGCCAGGGTCAAAACCCAGCTGCGCCGTTATACCCGCTACAACAGCCCTCCCGCCCCGGCGGAGGAGCGGGAGTACGACATCCGGGGCCTTGTCATCAACCGGGACGCCCACAAGTGCCTCCTGTACGGAAAGGAGCTGTCCCTGACCCCCATCGAGTTCTCCATCCTCTGGTATCTCTGTGAGCGGCAGGGGACCGTGGTCCCCTCCGAGGAGCTGTTCGAGGCGGTGTGGGGGGAGAAATTCCTCCAGAACAACAGCACCGTCATGGCCCACATTGGGCGTCTGCGGGAAAAGCTGGACCGGATTTTCGAGCAGTTCTACCGGCTGGACGGAGGCCGGAACGCGGAGGGGGCCGGGCTGGGCCTGGCCATCGCCAGGCAGATTGTCGCCCTCCACAAGGGGGCCTGACGGCAGCCGGCGAAAACGGCCTGACGGTCTTCACGGTGACGCTGCCCGCAGGAAAAACGTAAGGAAGTCCGAGGGAAAAAAGAGGGGCCCTGTGGCCCCGAACGAGAGAACGGCGCTTTCGTCTCTGATACAATCATCGTATCAGAGCGGAAGCGCTTCCGCAACCTGCTCTCCGAGTTCGCCCGGGACCGCGTTGTCCTGATCTCCACCCACATCGTCCCCGACGTGGAGTACACCGCCGCCCCGCCCCGCCTGGAGGACCTGTATTTATGGCTGTTCCCGGTGAGCGCCGGGGACCGCGAGGGGAGGGACCGGTAAATGAGAATTTTTCGTCTGGAGCTGAAACGGCTTCTGAGCGCGAGGCTCACCTGGATTCTGCTGGCGCTGGCGTTAATCCTGTCCGTCCTGCTGGCCTGGCTGCCCACCACCTACTGCTACAGCACCTCGACGAGGCGGGAAACGAAATCAACCTGACCGGCCTTCAGTCCATCGCCTACGAAAAGGCGCGTCAGGCGGACGCCGCAGGCCCCGTCACCCCGGAGCGGGTGCGGGGGGCCATGGAGCAGCCGGACAGCCCCGCCGCCCATATCCTGACAGCAAACAGCCTGTTCGGCTGGGAGTGCGCCAGAACCTCCGTCCAGATGCTGTACTCCATCGTGACCCTGGCGGACCTGAACGTCGGGGAGTTGCAGCTCCTCTTCGCCGCCGCCGGGCTCCTCTCCGTCCTGGCCTCGGTGAGCTTCACCCTGTTCCTCTCCTCCAGGTGCGGAAGCACGGTGTCGTCCCTGGCGGCGGCGCTGGTGTTCTGCGTCGCCCCGACGGTGATTGCCATGACCGTCCCCGGTCCCCTGTCCGTCTGGCTGTGCAGCATTTTACCCGCCAGCGGCACCAGCATCCAGGCCAGCGTTCTGTACGCCGTCACCGGCTTCCAGTTCCCGAGCCTGGGCGGCCTGGCGGTCCGGACGCCTTACGCCATGATTGCGGCCTGCGCCGTTGAGATACCGCTGTTCGCGCTCCTGGCGGTCCGGGCCTACTGCGGGCATATGGCGCGGTGAGGCCATCCCCGCTATCCCCCTAAGCCCAGCTATCCAACGAACAGGGGCGGCTCTAAAGAGCCGCCCCTGCTTTCTTCAATACCCAGCCTCCATCTCCCAGACCCTCTCATAAAGCCAGTCGTTCACCGGCACGGGAATCCCGTGCTTCCCCGCCAGGCGGCGGATGGTCCCCGAAAACAGCTCTACCTCGCTCCTCCGGCGGGCCTTGCCGTCCTGGCGCATGGAGGGCTCGCCCTCCGGCGGGAAGCCGTCGATGATGCCCGTCCAGCTTTCCACGTCCCGCTCCGAGAGGGGGACGCCCTCGGCGTTAGCCACCGCCATCACCTCCCGCATGGCGCCCAGCATCGCCTCCCTGGCGGGGCCGGGGACCTGGAGGCCGCCGTAGCCGCATTCATAGACCATGCAGACCTGGTTGCAGCCGGTGTTGCACAGCAGCTTGCTCCACATATGGGCCCGGATGTCCTCCGGCAGGGAGTAGGGGAAGCCTATGCCGTCAAAAAAAGCCGTCAGCCGCTCCAGGCGCCCCCGGTCCATCCCGGCGGGGACCCCCAGGGCCAGCTCTCCCGTGGGGTCCACGACCACCCGGTTCCCCTCCTTTTTGGCGGCCATCTTCTGGGCCACGCACCAGACCACCTGGGCTGGGTCAAAGGCCGCGCCCAGGCGCTCCTCGCTGGAAATGCCGTTGAGCACGGAGACGATGGTGGTCTCCGGCCCCACCGCCGGGCGGCAGAGGGCGGCGGCGTCCTCCAGCGCGCCAAACTTGACCGCCACCAGCAGCAGGTCCACCGGCTCCTCCGGGACGGCGTACCGGAAGTCCTGCAATTCGCCGTTGTAATACACGCCGTCCTTCTGATAGCGCCGCGCCCGCCCGGCGTCCGCCAGCACAAAGGCCCGGTCCCGGCCCAGGGCCCCGGTGAGCATATGGGCGTACAGGGTCCCCAGGGCCCCCAGGCCCACAACGCCCGCTGTTTCAATCTTCCTCATGTGGAATCCCTCCCCGCTTATTTACATAGACATTGTAGCCGGACGCCGCCGGAAAGGCAAGAGGGGAACGGGAAAAAGCGGGAAATGCTCTATTGCATTCCGGCAAAAAAAGCTGTATAACAACGCCGGGACAGCAAAAAGGCGGGCCGGAAAGGGAGTACCACCCCCGACGGCCGAGCCGTAGAGATTTATAAAGGAGAGAGATACCTATGACAGCACAGGAAAAGCAGGTGACTTTACAGAACCTGCAAATCGTAACGCGCTTATTCCAGGAGTTTGAGGAAGCGAATAACATGGTGATTTCCCTGCCAAATCAGAAACGGACGGCCTTGAGTACGCCCGAAGAGATGGGCGAGCTTTTTCAAGACACGCTTCAGCACGCTTCCCCTCTGGCAACTTCACTCCAGATGTTCACAATGGGCAGTCCCTTGAAATACACGATGATTGTCTATTTGGCGGCATATTTCATCGCAATTATTCCGGCATTCATGGCAGGGCGTCTGGTCGGTATGCTGTTTGGTAAGTCCGCAATTATGACAGTCTACATGATTCTCAGTATAATTGGAACGATATATATCGGCAGATTCATCAAGAAGCAAATCAACAAAATCATTCACTCGGGCGACAAAAGGCTTCAAGATAAAATCCGGGGCTATCAGGAGGCCGCAGACAGGCACAATGCCGAGATAAACAGGCAGATTGCCATTGCACAGAAAAAATGCGATGAGGTCCGTCAGAAAATTGCCCGGCTGGACATGAGCTGGTATCTGCCCAACTACTGCTGCTCCGATGCGTCCGCCTTTTTCTATAAGGCTCTGAACAACAATATGTGCGAGACTCTGGGTGAGGCCGCTGTGCTGTATGAGGAACATTTGTTCAGGAATCAGGTTCTGGCAAATCAGCAGAAGCAAATCAGGCTTGCGTACCAGCAATGTGTTTTGCAGGGCCAGACGATCGCAACCATTCGAGACGAGCACGAGAAAACAAGAGGCACTATACACGACGAGCACGAGAAAACAAGAGGAACCATACACGTCGAACACGAGGCTACCAGAGGTGTTATCCAGGCTGAGGGAGAAGCGATAAGGGAACAGCAGGATGAGCAGTACAAAGACTTTTGCCGCCGGACTGATATATAATAAAATCTGTTTCCGGCCCCCGTGGGAATTGCCGCCGCTTTGATGGCCTGCGGGCCATAGGTCTTGGACGGTGGACGCGGGGCTGCCGGGGAACATGAAAAAACCGGGAGTCCCGCCCCGCGGCGGAGCTCCCGGTTTTCGCGTTCTCAATACAGCGCGGAAAAGGTCTTCTCCCTCCCGGTGGGGGTCAGCTCCTCCGCCTGAATGTCCGTAATCTCAAAGCGGGGCACCGCCTCCATGGCCAGGAGGAACGCGCCGATACGGTCCGCCCCGCCCTCGATTTCCACGGTGACGCTGCCGTCGGCCTCGTTCCGGGCCCAGCCCGTCAGCTCCAGCCCGGAGGCCACGAACTTGGCCTCGTACCGGAAGCCCACGCCCTGGACGACGCCGGAAAAGCGATACCGCCTGCGGACCACCGGCCCCGGCGGGCCCTCCGGGACGTACCTCTCCCCGCCGGAGATTCTCAGCCATCGAAACAGGTCCATCTCTCACGCGCTCCTTTCCCCCCCTCCAGGCGGGGGTTTTTCTTATCATACCTTATTTGCTGGGGTTATGCAACTGTGGGGCGCTCATTCCTCTGGGCTCCACCTTTCTATCGGCAGAACATCCCGTAGGGGCCGCCGCCCTCGGCGGCCCGTTCCCCTGAGGCTGCCGAGGTTTCCAGGGAACCGGGCGGACACGCAGGTCCGCCCCTACACACATTGCCCATTATCAATTATCCATTGTCAATTTCCCTACAGGACCCCCTGTTACCAAACTGTAACTTGCTTTTTCTATTATACAGTCGTATAATAAAGCCATATTATACGACTGTATAGGGAGGAGACGCCATGAAACGTCTGGGCAGCGCGGAGCTGGAGATTATGCTGGCGGTGTGGGGGGCGGGAGAACCGGTGCCGGCCTCCTACGTTCAGGGGAAGCTGCGGGGCAGCCGGGACTGGCCGCTGCCCGCAGTGCTCACGTCCCTGAACCGCCTGGTGGAAAAGGGCTTTCTCTCCCGCGAGAAGCGGGGGCGGGGGAACTGGTACAAATCACTGATTTCCGAGAACGACTACAAGGCCGCCGAGAGCCGGGGCGTCATCGACCGGCTCTACGGCAGCAGCTTCACCGGCATGGTGGCCGCCCTGTACGACCAGCGGGCCATCGGACGGGAGGACCTGGAGGAGCTGCGGCAGTACCTGGACACGCTGGAGGGACAGTGACATGGAAATTCTGCTGAACACGCTGAAATGGAGCGGGGCCGTGGGCGGGGCCGCCCTGGCGCTGACGGCGCTGAAACCCCTGCTGGACAGGCGGTACAGCGCGAAATGGCGCTATGGCGCGTGGCTGGCCCTGGCGGCGCTTCTGCTCTTGGCTCCCGTGCCCTGGGACGCGCTCCTCCCCGAGACGCCGGTGGAACCCCCGGTGCTCATCCAGGCCCCCAGGGTGGAGGTCTCCGTCAGCCGCCAAAGCGGCCTGAGCCTGGAGGTCCGGCGGCCCGCCGGAACGCCGCCCCGGCCCGTGGAATCCGGGGAGAACGGGCCCGCCGTTTTCCCCCTGGAGACGGTTTTAACAGCCCTGTGGCTCTCCGGCGGGGCGCTGTTCCTGCTCTACCATCTGGCGGGGACCTGGCGCTTCACCCGCCGGGCCCGGCGCTGGAGCCGGTCCGCCGGGCCGGAGACCCAGGGGGTCTATGAGGCGGTCCGCCGGGAGATGGGCCTGGGGAAGGTCCCGCCCCTGCGGGTCAGCGCCGCCGTGGGGTCCCCCATGGTGGCGGGCCTGCTGCGGCCCGCGCTGTTGCTGCCGGGGGAGGACTTCGGGGTCCGGGAACTGGGCTTTATCCTCCGCCACGAGCTGACCCACTACCGGCGGCGGGACCTGTGGTACAAGCTGGTCCTGCTGGCGGCCAACGCCCTCCACTGGTTCAACCCCCTGGTCTGGCTCCTGCGCCGGGAGGCGGAACGGGACCTGGAGCTCACCTGCGACGACGCGGTGGTCTCCGGGGCCGGCGGGGAGACCCGCCGGGCCTACAGCGAGGCGCTGATGGCCTGCGTCCGGCCCCAGCGGGAGCGGTCCGTCCTCTCCACCCACTTCTACGGCGGCAAGGCCGTCATGAAGGAGCGCTTCCGCAACATCCTGGGAGGCCGGGGCCGGAAATGGGGCGCGGGCATCCTGGCGGCGGCGCTGGTGGCGACGGTGGGGGCCGCCTGCGCCTTCGGCGTCCGCTCCGGCCCGGAGGCCCTGAGCCCCGAGGAGCTGGCGGAGTGGCAGACGACCATCTACAGCCCGGAGATGGGGCCCTACCTCTCCCGCATGTATTCGGACGCCGCCCTCCTGCCGCCGGAGGAGCTGCGGGGCGGCGAAAGCCGGGCCGTCCGGGCCACGGTGACCGGCGGGACCAAGGAGGGGGACCGGGTGTCCCTGGAGCTGGAGGGCAGCTTCCCCAACGGGCTGACCCAGGGGACGCTGACTCTGGAGGACGGCCGGCCGGTGAGCTTTACCACGCCCCTGTACACCGTCGTGGAGAGCCAGGCCCAGCGGCTCATGGACCTGACCGCGCAGGATTACATCCAGTGGGCCAAGGCGGACCAGTTCATCACCGGGGACCTGGAGTTCCCGGAGAAGTACGTCACGGACCTCAAGTGCGTGGAGAGCCAGGAGTTTGACGGCACCGCCTACTACGTCTGGACCCTGAAATACCGCATGAAGCCCAACGACATGGGCAACGTCCTGTTCGCCGGGGGCATGGCCGAGGAAAACGGCTGGATCACGGAACAGAGTTCCATGGGCACCCCCTGCTTTATCATCTCCCTGAACGAGGCGGGCGACATCGCCGTGGAGGAGCAGACCTGGACCACCCGGGACGGCCTGGGGACCGAGGGGGGCTTCACCTGGGAGGAATACCTCTATTGCAGCATCCACCTGGGCCTGGGGGGCCTGGAGAACGGCGTCTACGGCGGCTGGCCTCAGATCAGCACCCCCTTCCTGGAGTCCCTCCGGGACGGCCACGAGACCTGGGCCACGGACTGGGAGGACACGGCCCTCACCTACCTGAGCCGCATGTACGGCTTGACGGCGGAGGGCGGCGTGACCCTCCAGTATCCCTTCTTCGCCGGCGAGACGGTCAACGCCCACACCCAGGCCGTCCTGGTCCGGGCGGACTGCGGAAGCCGGACGGCGCTGCTCCTGCTGACGGAGATCGTCTACCCGGTGGAGAGCTGGGAAACCGACCCGCATTTCTGGCAGGTGGCGGGGGAGAAGTGGACTCCCGACAGGCCGGAGGAGACGCTGACGGCGGCGGTGGCCGAGGAACCCGTCCCTCCGGCGGACTCCATGCCCTCCCCAACCCCTAATTTACCGGACACAGGGACAATCCCTACACCTACGCCTCAGCCGAGCGCGCCGGACCCCGCCCCCATGCCCCAGCCTGACGCCCCCTCTTCCGGCAGTCAGTCCGGCGTCACGGCGATTCCCACCCCGGGCCCCGACATCCGCACCCCCACCGGAACCATCGGCGACTTCGACGGCGACGGCGTACGGGACGAGGAGGTCTGGATCGACGGCGTGTACCACCGCGTTCTCTTCGACCCGGAGACCCAGGACCTCCGCTTTGACCCGCCCGCCCCGGAATACTGGGAGAACGTCAGCACCACGCCGCCGGAGGGCTGAATTCCCAAGGCAAACATCAAGGCCGCTTTCCTCTCGGAAAGCGGCCTTGTCACGTTCAGCAGTATTTCTGGATGGCAGCCTGAATCATCTCGTGGGCCTGGGTCACGGCGTCCCGGTCTCCGGGCTCCAGCTCCAGCAGAGGGGCCCGGACGCTTCCCACGTCGGGGCCGCCCTGGAGGCGGAGAATTTCCTTGATGACCGCGTACATGTTCCCCTGGGCGGAGCACATCTTGTAGATGATGCGGCAGCACTCGTTCTGGACCTCCCGGCCCTTGGCCAGCTCGCCGGCCTGGAAGCAGCGGAAAATCTCCAGGTACAGCTCCGGCATGGCGGCGTAGGTCCCGCCGATGCCCCCGGCGGCCCCGGCGGCCAGGCCGCTGAGGAGCTGCTCGTCCGGGCCGTTGAACACCAGGGCCCCCTCGTCCAGCCACATCTGAATGTCCTGGACGGGCATGGAGGAGTTCTTCACCCCGATGACCCGGGGGTTCTTCAGCATCTCCTGGAGCAGGGGCACGGACAGGGCCACCCCCGCCAGCTGGGGGATGTTGTAGATGACAAAGTCCGTGTTGGGGGCGGCGGCGGAGATGTCGTTCCAGTATTTGGCGATGCCCTTGGGGGGCAGGTGGAAGTAGATGGGCGGGATGGCGGCGATGGCGTCCACCCCCAGGCTCTCGGCGTGGGCCGCCAGCTCCCGGCTGTCCGCCGTGTTGTTGCAGGCCACGTGGGCGATGACGGTCAGTTTGCCGCCCACTTCCGCCATGACGTTCTCCAGGGTCTCCTTCCGCTCGGCCACGGTCTGGTAGATGCACTCGCCGGAGGAACCGCCCACGTACAAGCCCTGGACGCCTTTGTCCAGCAGGAACCTCGCCAGGGCCCGGATTGCCGGGGCGCTGACTTTGCCCTCCTGGTCATAGCAGGCGTAGAAAGCGGGGAATATGCCCTGATATTTGGAAAGGTCTCTCATGTTGTCACTCCTCAGTCGTCATAAATTTTCACCTTGAAAACCACCTTGCTGACGGTCTCCGGGCCGTCCAGGCGCATCTTAATGCGGTGGGCGTCTCCGGGGAAGACCACCAGGAAGTCCCCGGGGGAGAGGACAAACTTGTAGTGCCCCTCGCCCCGGTAGGCGTAAAAGTCGCTGGCCTCCGTCCGGTCGAACTCCGTCAGGGCCTCCGGCGGGGCGATTTCCACGCCCTCGGAACCCGACACCATAATGTGGATGTCCAGGTATTTCCTGTGGGCCTCGAAAAAGCTCTCCTCCGCCGGGATGGTCTCATAGGTGAACCGGGTGGCGTACACGTCGCCGCCCTTGAGCTCCACCCGCTGGGCCCCCACAGAGGCCAGAAACTCCGGCGTGATATGCTCCAGGGCCAGGTCCAGGTTGGGGTGAATACCCCGGTAGGCCGGGGCGTCCTTGTGTTTGGCGTAAATCATCGCACTATCCTTTCACCGCGCCCATGGTAATGCCCTGGGTGAAATACTTCTGGAAAATCAGGAAGACGATGATGATGGGGGCCGCGGCCAGGGTGGCGCCGGCCATGAGCAGGCCGTTGTCCACCGAGGTCTCCGCCTGGAGGGTGGCGATGCCCAGGGGGATGGTGAAGTTGCTGCCGCTGGCCAGCATGACCAGCTGCATGAAGTAGTCGTTCCAGCAGTTGATGAAGGTGAAGATGGCCAGGGCCCCGATGCCCGGCTTGATCATGGGCATGACCACCGTCGAGAAGGTGTTCCACTCGCTGGAGCCGTCAATCCGGGCGGCCTCCAATATCTCTCCGGGTATACTCTCCGAGAACTGCTTCATGAGGAACACGCCGAAGGGCCAGCCCACCGTGGGGAAGATCACCGCCCAGAGGCTGTCGTACAGCCGCAGCGTGGACATCTCCTTCAGCAGGGGGATGAGGATGACCTGCTTGGGCAGGGCCATGGCGCAGACGATGAGGGAGAACAGCAGGGCCCGGCCGTTGAAGCGCTTCTTGGCCAGGGCGTAGCCCGCCATGGCGGCGGTCAGGCAGGTGAGGAGCATGGCCATGACGCACATGAGCACCGCGTTGATGAGCCAGCGGATGGCCGCCGGGGCGTCCGGTCCGGCGGTGAGGAGGACCTTCTTCCCGTCGTTGAAGAAGCTGCCGAAGGGCAGATAGACCTCCCACAGGGGGACGCTGCGCTGCTTCATCAGCTTGTCGAAGTTGGCCCCTACCCACTCGGTGGGGACCCAGATGGGCTTGGTGGCGTTGATGTCCGCGCCGTTTTTGAAGGCGCCCGTGACAATCCAGTACAGCGGGAAGGTGAAGAGGAAGGCCAGAATGACCAGGATGATGACGGAGACGATCTTGTACGCGCGGTCTTGTCCGCTTTGAATTTTCATACCAGCACCCCCTTACTTTTCTTTCGCCAGCTTGAACTGGAGGGCGGACAGCAGTCCGATGAAGATGGCCAGCACCACGCCCATGGCGTTGGCGTAGCCGAAGTGGCCCGCCTGTTCCGTCAGCTTGAAGGCGGTCCAATAGATATGGTACATCACCGTGTTGGTCCCCGCGCCGCCCTTGGTCAAGAGCTGAATCAGGGCGAAGCACTGGAAGGAGTTGATGGTGGTGATGACCAGAATGTACAAAGTGGTGGGCAGCATCTGGGCCCACTTCACCTTCCAGAAGACCTGGAAGCTGTTGGCCCCGTCCACCTCGGCGGCCTCCACCAGGGTCTGGTCCACGTTGCCCAGGGCGGAGACGTACAGCACGATGGGCTGGCCCACGGAGGTGGTGAAGAGGATCAGGATGATGCACCAGAGGGCGTATTTGGGGTCGCCCAGCCAGTTGATGTTCTGTTCAATGAGCCCCGCCCCCTTGAGGACGTGGTTGAAAATTCCCGTGTAGTTGTCGTACATCCACTTCCAAACCACGGTGACGGCCACGGAGCCGGTAACAACGGGCAGATAGAAGATGCAGCGGAAGGCGGACAGGACGGGCCCGCTGAGCTTGTAAATGGCGGAGGACACCCACAGGGAGAAGGCACATACCGTGGGGACGCTGACGACAACGATGATGAAGGTGTTCTTCAGCGCCTCCAGGAAGGTCTCGTCGCTCCACAGCCTTGTAAAGTTGGAAAGCCCGATGAAGTTTCCAAACATTCCCTGGTCGTGCATGTTGGCGTCGGTGAGGCTGGTGATGATGCAGATTACCATGGGGATGACCACGAAGCCGATGAAGAAAATCAGGCTGGGCAGCAGGAAGAGGTAACCGGAGATGTTCTCCCGCCGCTGCAGCGCCCGGCTCATGGTGGGTTGGGACTGTCTTGCCAAGGTCAACACTCCTCTCATAAGGAAAAATCGCGCCCCGCGCAGGGGCCTTGCCGGGAATTTTGGATACAGGCGCGCCCCTCTCCCGCCCTTCGCGGGAGAGGGGCGCAAAAACCCTTATCTCTTTGCCTGTGTATTCGTCTCAGCCAACGTTAGCCGGCGGCGGCGTCATTGGCGTTTTTGGCGTAGGTCGCCACGGTTTCCGCAATGTCGGCGCCCTCGCCCACCTTCTGGAGCATGGTCCACCACTCGGTACGAGCGCCGGCCCAGCCCTTGGTGACCTGATAGTAGTCGCCCAGGTAAGGCATGAGAACCTGATACTCGTTCATGATCTCATTGTCGGCCCAGATGCCGGTGAGGTCGGTTCCCTCGGCGGCGGAACGGGCGGCGAAGTAGTTGGCGGTCTTTACCGCGTCCACGGTGTGCTCAGAGTCGCACATCCATTTGATGAAGGTTTTGGCGTTGTCGATTTTGGCCTGGTCTCCGTTGTCGAAGATGCCGAAGCCCCAGATGCCGCCCTGGAGGGCGGGGGTGCGGCCCTGAGCGGGGAAGCCCATGAAGACAATCTCTTCACCATTGGCGGTTTTGCCCGCGCCGGTGTCGGCCTGGTTGGGGTTCAGCTGCTGGGCGATGTTCCAGCAGAAGGCCATCTTCAGAATGCCCTGATAGAAGACCTTGATTTCGTCGCCGCCCTCGAGAGAGGCGTCGAAGGTGATGCCGGGCATGCTCTTGAGCTGCTCCAGAGCCTGGATGTTGGCGGAGTCGTCCCAGGTGTACCGGTCATGCTCGGGAGTGGCGAAGGTTCCGTTGTACAGGTTGTTGACGAGGGCGCGGGTGCCCTGGTCGCCGCCCTGGCCCTTGCAGTACACGGCGCCCACGGGGGCCTGGAAGTGGTCATACAGGGCCTCCACGGCGTTGATGAAGTCGTTGGTGGTCCAGGTGTGGTTCTCCAGGTCCAGATAGACATCGGCCCCGGCTTCCTTGAAGGCGTCCAGGTTGATGGCCATGCAGTGGGCGGTGACAACCAGCGGATACTCATAGACCGCCCCGTTGGGGTGGGTGCAGGCGGTCATGGCCGCGGCGTTGATTTCCGATTTGTCGGTGTCGTCAAGCATGTCGCTCAGGTCCACCAGATAGCCCTTGTCGCCCCAGTTGGTGACCAGGCGCTCGGGGCCTTCCATGATCAGGTCGGGGGCGCTCTTGGCCGTGATGGCGGAGTTCACTTTGTCGTCTCCGTCGGCATAGGCCAGGTACTCCACCTTTACGGTGATTCCGGTGTCGGCGGTGAAGGCGTCGGTAATGGCTTTTACCTTGTCTTCCTTGCCCCAGTCGCCGATGGGATAGGTCCACAGGGTGATCTCGCCGGCGGCGGCGGGCTCCTGGGTGGCGGGGGTCTGGGTGTCGGTCTGTCCCTTGTCGTCGGCGGGGGGCGTCTCGTCCTTCTTTCCGCAGGCGGCGAGACCCAGGACCATAACCATGGCCAGCAGGAGCGCAAGCAGTTTCTTCATCACATATCCTCCTTTAAAGTTACAAAAAATGAGCTCGCATATTTTGGCTCGCTGTGTAAAGTATACAATGTCTTCCTTCTTTTGTCAATTAAAATCGAAACGATTTCCGCTGAAACCGCAGATTCGACGGAAGGTTCAAAAATAATTTCGATTTTTGGTGAAAATACCACCCAAAATCGAAATAAATTCCAGGACGTTTCTATTGACAAACCGGAAAAAACTGTTAACGTATATTTATAATGAGAGTACCAAGGAACCGGGGACAGAAAGGAAGAGGAAGCATGAAAAAGCACGTTCTCTGTTTAGGCGATTCCAACACCCACGGCTACTGCGCCGACCCCGCCGACTGCGCCGACGGCGGAACCCGCTTCAACGAGAAGGAGCGCTGGACCTGCCTGCTGCAAAAGGCCCTGGGGCCGGACGTTCTGGTGACGGAGGAGGGCCTGGGGGGCCGGACCACCGTCTTTCCGGACCCCCTCCACGAGAGCATGGACGCGCTGAGCGTGGTCTACGCCCTGCTGAAAAGCCACGAGGTCATCGACCTGCTGGTCATCATGCTGGGCACCAACGACACCAAGGAGCGCCTGGGAGTCAACGCCGCCTGCATCGCCATCGGCATGGAGCGGCTGGTCCGCAAGGCCCGGAGCGTGGACTGCTGGGGAGACCGGGCCCCCAACATCCTCATCGTCTGCCCGCCCCCCATCCGCCCGGAGATGGAGCTGGCGGAGTGCGGCGTCCCCATGGGGAGGGGCTGCCTGGAGAAGTCCCGGGAGCTGCCCAAGTACCTGGAGAAGACCGCCAAGCTGGTGGGGGCCCACTATCTGGACGCCAAGGACTGTGAATTCAACCCCGTGGACGGCATGCATCTGACCCGGAGGGGCCACGCCCAGCTGGCGGCCCTGCTGGCGGAGGCCGTGCCGGGCCTGCTGCCGGGCTGAGCGTACAAAGAAAGAGGAGCGGAACGGTTTCCCGTTTCGCTCCTCTTTTAGTTTTCTTCGTCCTTCTCCCCTTCCGCCTCCGGCGTGTGCTTCTGGAAAATCCGCTCGAAGAACAGGGAGACCAGGAGCGCGGCGGCGGCGGGCATAAACACCACGGGCCACCACTTCTCGATGCAGAACACGGCGGTCTGGGCCGTCAGCAGGACCGCTACCACGGTGCTGGGCAGGTGGGCGGCGGTGAGCTGGAGGGCCATGCGGAACAGCTCCCCCACGCCGTACTCGAACCGCCCCAGCAGGGGAAACAGCCAGCACAGCACCCCCGCCGGGAGAACCAGCGCGAAGTAATAGGCCACGTAGAGCACGTAGGCCCCGCCCCCCAGGCGGGTCCCGTACCAGCGAACGGTGAAGTGCCCCGCCAGCAGAAGCAGGGCCAGGGGGATGACGATGAGCCCCGCCAGGAGGCCCACCTTGAAATTCTGCCGGAAGGAGCGGAAGTAGTACCCGAAGGCCCCGCTTTCACGGCCCCGGACGCACTTGACCACCGTGTAGTACAGCGCCGCCGTGGCCGGGCCGATGGTGACTATGGGCAGACACAGGAAGGTCCACAAAATGGACAGCCCGACGATGTCCACCCCCGTGCTCAGCCAGGCCCAGACGCCCTTTTCAGGGTTGAAAAACTCGCCCATTTATCTAACGTCCCCCTAATTCCAGTCCTCGTCACCGTCGCTTCGGCCCGGACGACCGCCAGACAACCAGAGCGGACCTAAAGCTCTTTTGGTTACTTTTCTCTCGAGAAAAGTAACCTATATACACTTCTGCGTCAGCGCCTTGCCCACGGACTGGCGGTTTCTCTCCGCCTCCTCCGGGTTCCGGCGGACGAACTCGCTGAGGAGCACCTCCACCGCGTAGAGCTGAGCGATGAAGGCGGAGGAGGAGCCGAACTGGAAGGGCTGCTCGTTGGGCCCGCACAGCAGGACGGTGTCGGCGTAGGCGCTGGCGGGGGAGTTGAGGTAGCGGGTCACCAGGATCAGCCTGGCCCCCCGGGCCCGGATGATCTCCGCCGCGTCCAGCACCTCGTGGGTGGCGCCGGAGTGGGAGAAGTAGAGGACCACGTCCTCCTTGGACAGGGTGGAGAGCACCACCGCCTGCATGTGGGAGTCCTGAATGGTCTTGAACTTGGGGGAGGTGGTGGAGAACTGGCCCCAGGCCGCCAGGGCCACCACCGAGTGGTTCCCCTGGCCCAGGCAGATCACCTGCCCCGCTCCCTGCAACAGATCCACCGCCCGGGCCACGGCGGCCTCGGAGAGCATGTGATAGGCGTTGTTCAGCTCGTCCTGAAAGGCGTGAAGCACCTTGCCCATGACGGCGGCGGTGGAGTCCTCCTCTGTAATCTGGCTGCCCGGGCCGCTGAGGACCGCCCGGGCGGGCAGCGCCGCCCGGGCCAGCTCCAGCTTGAAGTCGTTAAAGCCCGCCAGGCCCAGCTTCCGGCAGAACAGCGACGCCGTGGACACCGCCACGCCGCACCGGGCGCTGAGGTCGGTGATGCTGATATACTGGGTCTCCTCCTGGTGCTCCAGCACGTAGTCGGCGATTTTCCGTTCCGCCCTGGTGAAGTGCTCGTACTCCTGGAGCATCAGCGCGATGACATCTTTCCCCATCGGCGTCTCCTTCCGCCCGCGGGCCGGTATTCAGCCGCCTAAAATCTCGTCTATGGTCTTGTCCACCAAAATCATGCTCCTGGGCAGGTGGAAGGGCCCCTTGAAGGTGCTGCCCTTGGTGGAGGGCTGGGTGGGCAGGCCGTCCCGGCGGAGATAGCCGTACCACTCGCCGTACTCGGGGTCGGCGAAGCGGGCCTTGCAGTAGTCCACGCATTTGTAGAACCAGTCCAGATACTTCTCGTCCCCCGTGTCCCGGTAGAGCATGATGGAGGCGATGAGAATCTCGTTGTGGGGCCACCACAGCTTCATGTCGTGCTCATAGGCCTCCGGGGGTTTGCCCAGGCAGTCGGTGAAGTACAGCAGCCCGCCGTACTCCTGGTCCCACCCGGCGGCGATGGCCCAGTCGAACATGTCCGCCGCCTTCCGGACCAGGGCCTTGTCCCCCGTCCGCCGGGCGTGCTCCAGCAGGAACCACACGCCCTCGATGTCGTGGCCGGGGTTGACGGTGCGGCCCTCGGTGTACCAGAGCCGGGGCGTGCCGTCCACGTCCACGTTCTCCAGGGTGCATTTCAGCTCCGGCTTCACGTGGTACTTGAAAATGTCGTCCACGCACCGCTGGGCCCGCTCCTCATAGAGGGCCTTCCGCTCGGGGTCCGTCCGCAGCAGCACGCCGGTGACGTTCAGAATAATCATGGGGGTGCCGAAGGCCCGGCCCCGCCGGGTCTCCGGGATGGTCTTGGGCCCCATGCCCACGGGGTCCGGTTTTCCCTGGCTCAGGTCCCAGTAGAGGTCATAGCACTGCCGGGCCCGCTCCAGGCGGGACTTGTCCCCCGTCACGCCGTAATACTCGGCGTTGGCGATGGCGCAGAACGCCTCGGAGAAGTAGTAGCGCCGCTGGCGCAACGGCTGTCCCTCCGCCGTGACGGTGAAGTACATCCGGTCCCCCGCCCCGTGGTTGAAGCAGTGGGCCTCCATGAAGTCCAGGCAGCTTTTGGAGGCGTCCAGCCACTCCTGCCTGACTCCGTAATTGCCGCACAAAAAGGCAAAGATCCAGCCGCAGCGGCCCTGCATCCAGACGCTCTTGTCGGTGGAGTAGATTTCGCCCTTCCGGTCCAGGCAGGTGTACACGCCGCCGTGCTCTTTATCCATGCCGTGCTCCAGCCAGAAATTGGCGGAGCGCTCCAGTTCCGCCTTTGCCCAAGCCTGGGCTTCCTGTAATTTTTTGCGGTCCATATTCGGCCTCTTTTCTCATTTTTATAGGGGGCGCCGCCCTCGGCGCCCTGCGGTTTCGCATGGCCTCACAGCGGGCCGCCGAGGGCGGCGGCCCCTACGCAGCCCCGGCGGTTTATTTGATCTCCGGCAGGCTGGCGGCGGCCATGGACTGGCCCACCCGGCGGAATTTCTCGTCGGGGAGCTCGGGGACGATCTTCCCCTCCAGCTCCGGGTACTCGTCCGCCAGCACCTTCTTGGCGGTGTCCAGGATCAGGTCGCCGCCCTTGCCGCTCATGACCCGGCCCAGCAGCAGCACGTGGCGGCAGCCGTAGAGGTCGAAGTAGTAGGCCAGGGTGTGGCCCAGGTACACGCCGATGGACTCGTAGACCTTGGCGGCCCTGGGGTCGTCCTCGGCCATGAGGGCCTGAACGGCCTTCAGCTTCTCGGCGGGGGAGGCGCTCTCGTCCAGCTGGATGCCCGCCCGGGGGGCCAGCTTGATGACGCCGTCCTGGGAGAAGTATTTCACGCCGCAGCCGATGTCGCCGCTCCACTCGTCCCGCATGGCGTCGGGCTGGGCGTCCACGGGGACGAAGGCCAGCTCGTTGAGCCAGCCGGTGATCCGGCCCTCCTCGTCCACGTATCCAACGGCCTCGCTGGTGCCCATGGCAATCCCCAGGACGCTGTTGTCGTTCAGGCTCATGGCCCCCGCCAGGGCGGACACGTCTCCGTCGTTGATGACGCAGTAGGGCACGTCCCCGAAGGTGTCGTGGATGGCCCGGATGTAGATGTCCTTGACCTTCTCGTCGTAGATTTCCTTGGGGACCTTGAGGAAGAGGGAGGCGTTCATGGTCCGGTTGTTGATGAACACCCCGGCGGAGCTGACGCCCACCGCGTCCACCCTGGGCATGTGTTCTGCGGCGGATTTCAGGGCGGAGACGATGCCGTCGTAGTGGTAGTCCGGGTCGGCGTTGATCTTGGGGAACCAGACCACCTCCTCGGAGTAGACGGTTTCCCCGTCGATGACGGCGGAGACCTTCCGGTCGGATCCGCCGGCGTCGAAGCCGATGCGGCAGCCCTCCATGTGGCCCCCGATGGCCTTGGGGGCGTCCTTGGCGGCGGGAATGTCGTCCACCAGGACGATTTCAAAGGGGTGCTCGAAGACGTTCGCCATGTAGTCCCAGTCGAACTCCTGCTGTCCCCCGGCGCTGTAAACGGATTTCAGATACTCGAAGATTCCCTCGTCGCCGCTGACGTAGATTTTGAAGCCGCCCTTCATCCAGAGGATGGTTTTCACCAGCCGCTCGATGTAGTAGCAGTCGGCCTCCTTCATCTCCGGCGCGCCGTG